>JAJYGU010000445.1 GCA_021784975.1 Planctomycetota bacterium | reverse complement strand
CGTAGCGCTGAATCGAAGTCAGCAGCACCTCGCGGGTCTTCTGCTCGCAGAGGTCGTTGAGTCTCCTTTCGTGGGCCAGAATGGCGGCTCCGCTCTCCCGCTGCAACTGGACGTCGAGAATTTCCAACAAGCGGTGGGTGGCCTCTTCCTGGCTCAGGCCGCTGAGCTCGTGCAGGGTTTGCCGCTGCAGATCCAGCAGTTTGGCCAGCTCTTCCTTGCGGCGGTTGACGTCCTGAATCCGCTCGGTCAGCTTCCGCTGGGTGGCTTCCACCATCTTCTCTTGTTTGCGGACCGCCTCGGCCTGCTCTTCCAGGGCGTCTTGGCGTTTGTCCAGCAGCCGCTCGCGCTCGTGCAGCTCGGCGCGGATGTGCCGCATCTCCTTCTCGCTGTCGGCCTGCTGCTGAAAGGTCATCTCCTTGATTTCCAACTCCGCCTCGCGGCGACGGCTTTCCACCTCCGTCTGAGTCTTTCGGATCAGTTCGCGGGCCTCCGATTCGGCATCGCGGTGGCGCAAGCGGTCCACTAGCTTGATCACCACGAAGGTGAGTACGCAAGGTATCGCCACTAAGAAGGCATAGAAGAGGGCTTGTTGCCAATTTCCCATCGCGGTCCCCGTGTTAATCAGTGGGAGCAAGCCGGACAGACCCCCGCCTGGCGACGAGCCCGCCGCGAGCCGAAGCCCGCCGCAACTTCGCCCACCAATGGGTCTGCCGGACGGCACAGAAGCCGCGCGAACAGCCTATGCCCCCCCAGGGGGTGCGCGCCTTGGAGTCGGCATCGGCCCACCGCTGCAACCACAAGTCGCGAGGGACCATGCCCAGCCATCGAAAGGAGTCGGATCAAGCCGCGTCGTGATGCGTCTACCGGGGCGACTGCGTCGCACGGCAAGGCCGTACGGCCACGAGTCGCGGCTTCTCGACACGGGCCGCCAGAGAGGCTGAACCCAGGCAATCGCTCGATCGCCCGCCAGCCGTCCTGTCACCCACCGAAAGAAAACCGTTAGCAGGAAACTAACCCGATCGGCCCAGAACATCAAACGCTTCTTACTGCGTAATACGCCGCTACTGACACACTTCTTGTACGCTGTTCGTCAGCTTCGAGCGCCTTTCGGCCCACCGAAGACGTTAATTTTTCACTAGAGCCAATCTTAGCAAACTATCGGAAAACTGCAACCGTGATTCTGCGACGAGGCCGAATGGTTGGGAAACCCAAACCGAGGTTCAAACCGACGGCTACCATCAAACGTCGCTCCGCGACGCGCGACGAATCCCATTTCCCACTTTGGCGATCCCCGCCGGTGCGGCTGACTGGCTGGGCGTTGTCTGGAGTACACAACTCCCCAGAGGGGTTGCGGCCGTGATTCGCGCTTGCTAGAAACCGTTTCATGCCTCGGTCTCCTTCTCATCCACTGGAAAAGAAGCTCGCCGCCGCTTGGCCACCGGCCGACTGGGCTGAGGTGACGGTCCTGCTGGCCGTTTCCGGCGGCTGCGACAGCGTGGCCCTTCTGCGGGCAATGACGGCGATCCGGGCCCGGGGGGCCGGCCGGCTGTGTGTGGCCCACCTCAACCACCAGTTGCGGCCGGAAGCCGACTCGGAGGAAACCTTTGTGACGGCCCTTTGCCGACACCTGAAGACGCCGTGCGAGGTCGCACGCATCCATCTGGTGGTGCAAGCCGACGGCGTCGAAGCCGCCGCCCGCGACGCCCGATACAGGTTCCTGTCCGATGCTGCGGGACACCTCGGCGCACGTTATGTCGTCACCGCCCACACGGCCGACGACCAAGTGGAAACCATCTTGCACCGCATCTTGCGGGGGACGGGCATTGGCGGCCTGGCCGGCATGAGCCGGGCTCGACTGCTGGGCCACGCCACGCTGATCCGGCCGCTGCTGGGCACGGAGCGGGCCGAGCTAGCGGCCTATCTGCGCGACATCGGGCAGCCGTGTTGCGAGGATGCCAGCAACGCCGACCGGCGGTTCACCCGAAATCGGCTCCGCCATGAATTGCTCCCCCACTTGGCCCAGGAATTCAATCCGGGCGTGAGGGAATCTTTGCTTCGCTTGGGCGCCCTGGCCGGCGAGGTGCAGGCCGTGGTCGATTCGCTGGTGGACGCTCTGCGGGACACGACCGTCCACCGCGACAGCGCCAACGCACTTGAGTTTGATCTGGCAAAGCTGGCCGGACAGCCGCCCTACCTGGTTCGCGAGTTGCTCTTGGCCGCCTGGCGGCGGCAAGGTTGGCCCTTGCAGTCGATGGGCTGTGCCGAGTGGGACCAGCTATGCCAGATGATCGTTTCGGCCGCCGCCGGAAGACCGACATCGCGGCGGGTGTTTCCCGGCAGCGTGACGGCCGAAGCGGCTAGCGGACAACTGCGGTTGCGGAAGACGTGAGGCGTGGACCGTGGACCGTGGGGCGTGGAACGAAAGGAGATAGTACTGGCTGTACAGAGCTATCGGGAACTGGAAGTCTGGCAGGCGGCGATGGACTTGGCTGCGGAGTGTTACCAATTGACAAAGGCGTTTCCGCGCGACGAGCTTTTCGGGATGACCAGTCAAATTCGCCGAGCAGCGGTATCGATTCCCACGAACATCGCCGAAGGACAGGGCCGCGAACACACGAAAGAGCTACTTCGACGGCACCGCCGCGGTCCCCCGCGCGGCCCCTCGCTGCTGTCCGCTCTTCTTGTGGCCAATCAGCCACAGCAGGGTCGGGGCGGCCACGTAGATCGAGCTGTAGGTTCCGGTGACCACGCCTACCAGCATAGAGAAGGCGAACCCGTGCAAGGCATCGCCTCCGAAGAAGTAAAGTACCACCACCACCAGGAACACGGTCAACGACGTCAGCAACGTCCGGCTCATGGTCTGGTTGGTGCTGTCGTTAATCATCTTCGGCGTCATGTTCGGGTCTTTGCCGCGGACCTCGCGGATCCGGTCGAAGACCACGATGGTGTCGTTCACCGAGTAACCGATGATCGTCAGGAAGGCGGCGATGATGGGCAAGTTGATCTTGAACGGCTCGATCCCCATCCAATGGGGCATCCAGTCGGCCACGTAATAGCTCACCGCCACCCCGCCCAGGGCAACCAACACGTCGTGGATCAAGGCGATCACGGCCGCCAGGCCGAAGGCTACCCCTTGAAAACGGACCCAGAGATAGACGATGATCCCCAGCCAACTGGCGATCAGCGCGTAGACGGCAATGACGCGGGTGTTGCCGGCCACCGCCCCGCCGATGGTGCTGGCGGCCGGGAAGAACGGGGCGGCCGCCAGGTGCTTTTGCGCCGCGACGAGCACCTTTTGGGCCTGTTGCGGCGGGAGCTGCATCATGACCGTCCAATCGGCGAACCGCTTGGCCTCCCCCTCCACGTACTCGGGATTGAACAATTGCAGACGCACCGCCTCGTGCGATACACCGGTGCTGGCCGCTGCCTCGTTCATCAGGTCTTCGACCGCCTTGTAGTCGAGCTTGGTCTGGAAGGTCAACTTGCTTCGAGAGCCGCCGGCAAACGAGGCAGCCGCAGCAGTTTCGGCCTCGGCTTCCGACGAGCGGTTTTGCTGGCCCGCCGCCGCCGGCCCTGCCGGGGTCTTGGCCGACGAGGTTGGCGGAGTGGGCCGGGTCGCGGTTGGGGCCGCTTTTGCCTCCGGTTTTTTGTTCGACGCGCCGTCGGACTTCGCCGCCGGCTTTTCCGCAGGGGCATCCGCCAGCGCCAGGAAGCTCAAGTCGTGGCCGGCCATGGCCAACCAGCGATCGGTGCGCGACAGGCTGCCGGTTTGCGGCTTCTTCGGCGGCGCAGCGGGCAAAGGACCGGCCTTCGACTTTTCACTAGCCGGTTTGGCCGCGGCCGGCTTGGCGGGGGCCGCCGGAAGAGCGGCGGACTCGTGCTCCGGCTTTACCTTGCCGGCGGACGGCGCCGCCGACTTCTTTTCCGCCGCCGGCGCCGTGGCGGCCGCCGGCTTGGCCGCTGCGGCCTTGGCTGGGGCTTGGACCAGCGTCGGCTGGCTAAAGGTCATCTCGTTCCTGGCCAGCTTATCACCAAACACCTTAGCCAACGTCCGTTGGACCGTCCCCAGGTCGGGCTCCGAGGTGTTGACCACGAATTGCAGCCCGGCGGCGGTCTGTGAGGTCCGCACGTCGCTGACGGCCAGGTCGGGCAGTTGCTCCGCCTTCGGCAACCCCCTCAATGCGTCACGGACTGCCCCGGGGGCTTGCGGCTGGGTGAACTGGGCTTGCACCGACACCCCACCGGTAAAATCGATGTCGAACAGGCCCTTGCCGCGGTGGAAGGCGACCGCCAGCCCGAGCACGGTAATCAGGATCGAGGCCGAGGCGCACAGGGGAAACCAATGCATGAAGTCGATGCTCGTGTGACGGATCAAGTGCATCATCTTCAACTCCTTGATCCATTGCCGCTTCTCGGCGATCTCGAAGATCACCCGGGCCACGAAGACCGAGGTATACATGCTGATGGCCACGCCCAACCACAGGGTGATGGCGAAGCCGCGGATCTGGTCGGTGCCCACGATGTAGAGCACGGTGGCCGCGATCAAGTGGCTCAGGTTGCAGTCGATGATGGTGGCGCTGGCTCGTTGGAAGGCGTTGCGGATGGCCATCCGCAGGGTGGCCCCGCGTTCGCGTTCCTCGCGGAGCCGCTCGAACACCAGCACGTTGTTGTCGACCGCCATGCCCACCGTCAACGCCAGCCCGGCCAAGCCGGTCAGGGTGAAGGCGGCCTTGATGGCCACCATGACGGCCACCAGGATTAGCATGTTCAACACCAGGGCGATGTCGGCCACAATGCCCGAAAAACGATAATACCAGAGCATGAAGATGGGCACGAGAATGCAGGCGATGAGCATGGCATCGCGGCTCTTGATAATCGTATCCCGGCCCAAGGTGGGACCGCTGTACAACACGCTGATGGGCTCCTTGGTCAGGGTGGCCGGCAGGCTGCCGGCGTTCAGCACGTTGATCTGGTCCTGGACCTGTTCGGGCGTAAAGCTGCCTTCGATGATGCCCCGGTCATTAATGGTGCTGTTGATTTGCGGGGCGGAGTACAGCTCGCCGTCGAGGATGATGCCCAGTTGGCGGTAAAAGTTTTGCACGGTGTCGGGCAGGTTCTCGCTGGTGAGTTGGCCGAACAGCCGCCCGCCCGTGTTGTTAAAAGAGAAGCCCACCGCCGGCCGGCCCTGTTGATCGGTCTCGGGCTCGGCCCGGACGAGATACTGGCCGGTCACGTTGTAGGGGTCGGCGGCCACCAGCACTTCCAGCGTGGTCTTGTCGCCGTGTTTGACGGTGCGGGTGATGTCGCGGAGAAACTCTTTTTCTCGCCCGGGTTGCACGGGTATCCACCAGCCGTCCACGGTCCCTTCAGCATCCTTGACGACCTTGGTCGACAGCGGCTCGGCCCGCGCCCGCTCGATCAACGACTTGTGGTCGCGCTCGTTGGCGATGATGCGGAACTCCAAAGTGCCTGCCCGGCTGATGGTCTTCTCTACCCGATCGAGTTCGGCGTTATCCACCTCGGGAATAATGATTTCGATCTGGTCGGCGCCGGAGGGGCGGATGGTGACTTCCTTCTGGCCGCCCGGATTCACCCGCCGGCTCACCGCGGCGATGAGCCGGTCCATGTCGACCGGTTTGCCGGGTTCGCGCTTGGCCGGATCGATCTCGTAGACCAGGATCGCGCCGCCGCGGAGGTCGACGCCCAGCTTGATCGGCGGCCCAAGCCATAGCATCACCACGCTGGCCATCAGGCTGAACAAGCACACGCCGATCTTCCAGCCGTGCTCCGGCATGCGGAGCTTCTTACCGAAGAAGCTGCCGAGCAGGAACGGCACCACCAGGGTGGCCAGCGCGATCACCAGATAAACGTACGCCATAAGAAAAGATTCCTCGGGAAGAAAGCCAGGTTACTTGGTGGAGGCGTCTTGGGTGGTCTCCTCGCGGATCACGCGGGCAATCGAGCTCAGGGTGACGCGAAGCTTGGTGTTGGTGGCCTCGTCCACCTTCAGCGTCACCTCATCCGCCTCGCGGTGGACGTTGGTGACCACGCCGTAGACGCCGCCGATGGTCACCACGTGATCGTTCTTCTGCACAGCATCCAGCATGGTTTGCCGCCGCGATTGCTCGCGGCGTTGCGGCCGAATCATGAGGAAGTAGAAGAGCACCCCGATCGCCACAAAGGGGAGAAACTGCAACAGCAAGGTGGTAGAATCGGCTGCCGGCTTCGGCGCGTCGTCGGCCAACAACGGCAGCCCCTGAAGAGACCTCAACATCGCCCACTCCACGCCAGCCTCCCCGTGCCCAGGGCACAACAATCCACACCCTCGTAAACTGAGTATGTTAAGGGGTTTTACAGACTGCGGCAAGGGGAAGGTCGATCAGAGCAAGCGGCAACGTGCAGGACCGGGTTCGCAATGGAAACCAAACCGTGGGTTGAAACCCACGGCTACCATCAAGCGTCGCTCCGCGACGCGCGACAAATTTCGGATCTCAGCCAAGCGAACCCTATCCTGCGCCCGGTTGGTCGCGATCCCGGTGCCGACCGTCCGCTTCGAGCAGGTTATCGGCCACCCCCCCATCCATCCACCTTCCGCTGCCGATACTCTTCGAACTGATCCGCTTCAATGGCATTGCGGGCGTCGGCCAGCAGGCGTTGGTAATAGGTCAGGTTGTGGATCGTCAGCAAGACCGGCCCCAACATTTCGCCAGCCATGAAGAGGTGGCGGATATAGGCTCGGCTTCGCCGGCAGGCGGCACACGGACAGCCGTCTTGCAGCGGTCGGTCGTCACGAAGGTATTGCAGGTTTCGCAGCCGAATCGGGCCCTGGTCGCTGAAGGCCATGGCGTTGCGTCCGTTGCGCGTCGGCATCACGCAGTCGAACAAGTCAATCCCCCGAGCAATCGCCTCCAAGAGATCCTGCGGTCGGCCCACGCCCATGAGGTAACGCGGTCGGTCCACCGGCAATTCCGGCACGGTGGCCTCCAAAACGCGATACATCTCGGCCGGCTCTTCGCCGACGCTCAGCCCGCCCACCGCATAGCCGGCAAAACTCATTTCTCCCAGTTCGGCGGCACATTGACGGCGCAGCTCCCGATCCACCCCTCCTTGCACGATGGCAAACAATGCCTGGTCGGTCCGTGTCGCGGTCTGGCGGCACCGCCGGGCCCAGCGGACGGTACGCTGCATGGCGTCGCGGACCACCGGCGCCTCGTTAGGTAGGCCGACCACATGGTCCAGGACCATCGCCACGTCGCTGCCCAGCGCCTCCTGGATGGCCACTGCCCGCTCCGGCGAGATGGCCACCTCGCGGCCGTCGATGTGCGAGCGGAACACCGCCTGTTCTTCGCTGATCACGGTGCGATGGGCCAGGCTGAACAACTGGAAGCCGCCGCTGTCGGTGAGGATCGGGCCGTCCCAGCCCATGAAGCGGTGCAGCCCACCCAGATCGGCGATCACCTCCTCGCCCGGCCGCAAGGTCAAATGATAGGTGTTGCCCAGCAGCATTTCGGCGCCGGTGGCCCGGATCTGCTCGACTTCCAGCCCTTTGACGCTGGCCTGAGTGGCCACCGGCATGAAGGCGGGCATCTGCACTCGGCCGTGAGGCGTGGAGAAAACTGCCCGCCGGGCGGCGCAGCCGGCATCGGTGTGCAGCCGTTGGAACGAGAAGGCTTGGGAACCCGCCATCACCTCGTATAGAACTCCCGGACCCGCATGAGCACGTCAAACCCGCTGAGTTTCAAGCAGTCCTCGATGCACTGCCGGGCCGGATGTTCGGGCGGCAGGAGCTGGTAGTTGCGTTTCACCGAGCCGATCACCATGTCGAGCCCCAGCGGCATGGCTTTCGTCAGCAGTGCGCTCTCCAGCGGGCCTTTGACCAGCGAGCCGTCGCGCCGCTTCGGCGGCAGCATGACGGTGAAGTTGCTCAAACCCACCGAGGCATGGCAGCCGGCAAAGAAGCCGTCCTGGTGGATTAACTGCAAGGCCCCGATCAGGCGATGGAGATTCCCTTCCGAGTCGCTGCCCAGCGGTGCGATGCCGCCGTCGATGATACAGTCGCCCTTGGTCGCCCCGCCACAACGGGCCAGAAACGTCTCGACCAACTGCCGGGCTGCCTGGTGCGTCTCCTGAGCGGTCCGGCAAGGCCTCGATTGCCCGTCGACCACGTTTTCGGAAACC
>JAJYGU010000104.1 GCA_021784975.1 Planctomycetota bacterium | reverse complement strand
TCGCGCCGAGTATACCTTTGTCACCGGAATCACCGAGGTCAACGGGACCCGCCAGGTCTGGCTCTTCGACCGCATGGCCGGCAAGAAGTGGATTCTCGGCGAGGGCGGCGACTTCCAGGTTGGCGAGGCCCACGGCACGGTCAAAACGATTGCCTCGACGCGGGAAGCGACCCTGGAGTTCGACGGCCACCGTCGGCGATATCACGAAGGAGACAACCTTCGCGGCGGCGAGGATCCGGAGTCGCCGAAAGGTCCGGATGTCTCACCGCGGAGGACGCAGAGGGAGAAAGCAAAATGAAAAATGAAAATTGAAAAATGAAAATTGCAAAATGGGAGACGAAAAGGCAAAGTGTAAGCTCATAGCTCATGGCTCATGGCTTAGAGTACGCGCGTCATCCGCTTTCGGCTTTACCCTTTCCCGCCTGAGGACACGATACAATCCATAGCGCCAAGGAGATCCAGTCATGCGACTGACTTTTGCAACGTTCGCCGCGGTGGTCGGTTTGCTGGTCGTGCCGGCAATAACGCTTGGGCAATCGATGATGGGGGGAGGTATGGGAGGCATGGGCGGCGGCAGCCTCGGTATGGGCGGTGTCGGGGGAGCCGGGTCAGGGGCGGGGGGACTGATGGGAGTTACCAGCAGCACCCAAAACTTCATGAAGCCCCAGTATAATCAACCCCTACAGACGCAATTCGTCGGCGTCAATTTGCAATCGCCCACGGCCGGCGGGTTCGTCGGCGCCGCCCAACTCTCCGGCGTCACCGGCGCCGGCGGCGGACTGGGCACGGGCATGGCGGGGATGGGCAGCCCCAGCACGATGATGGCGGGCGGGCTGCAAGGCGGCTATCGCAACACTTCCGGCACCATGATGGGCGGCGGCATGCAAAGCGGTTATCGCAACACCTCCAGCACGATGATGCGCGGCGGCCTACAAGGCGGTTCTGCCAACACCGCTCCGATCCCCACGCAGTTCGTCTCTGCCATCGAGAGCCGGCCGGCCGACGCGGGCAAGTTCAGTACGTCGCTGCCGGAACGGCTGGCACGCCTGCCGGAGCTGCACTGGAATAGCCCGGGCCAGACTGAGATCCGGGGCCGCACGCTAATCCTGCGGGGCACGGTGGCCACCGACCACGATCGCCAGTTGGCGGAGCGAGTGGCCCGGTTGGAACCCGGCGTGGATCAGGTGCAAAACCAGCTTGTGGTGGCGTCGCACCCGGCCAAACCGGCGAACTAGGCGGTCCCATCGCTGCCCCGCCGTTGGGTGCCGGGCCTTGCATAGATCCCGCGGGCGCCGCGAAGCCCATCGCCGCCACCGGTTGCCCCATCTGAAACGGCGCCATCTGGAAGGGAGAGGTTTGCGGCGACGTCTGAAACATGGTCGTCTGCTGCGGGGTTGGAACCAGCGGCGTTCGCGGCATCATCTGCACCGGGCTCGACGAATACGGCAGCGGATAAGTCGGCTGCACATTCCATCCCGGGACAGCCGGCTGCCCGGGGACCCGCGGTGGCCGGCTTCCGCCCAGAGGGCCGGCCTGGCCGGCGGGCAGGCTGTTCCGCGACGCCATGTCCAACGGCATGGCGATGGTGGCGGTGGTCATGTGCCCCGGCTGCCGACCGCTGTCGGCCATGGCCATCCTTTCGGCCGGCACCGGGGTCTCGTAAGACAGGCGTTGTATGCCGCTCGAGCAGGTCGCCGGCGGCAGGACGCCGGCGGCGGCCGCAGCGGCTGCATTGGCGGGATTGGCGGCGCTGGCCGCCCAAGCGGCCCGGAGCTGAGCCGCCGAGGCATCGCTCGGCCTCGCCGGTGGGATCCGGCCGGGCAGAAGCTGGCGCGCCGGCTCGCTGATCACCGGGGCGCCTTCTTTCGGCTCGAAGCGGACGATCAAGGTGATTTCCTTCTGGAACCCGCCAACTTCGCCCCACGGCAGCCAGACGCTGTAGGAGTGGCCGATCTTCGACTTGCTGTAGTGGGCGGGAAGCGTCTCGCGGCGAAAGACATATTTTCGATCGGGCTTGGTGTTATCGGGATCGCGGCCAATCTCATTGAAGGCATAGACAATCAGCGTCCCGTCCACCTTGATGGGCGCTTCTTGGTGGGCTTCGTAGAACATCAATCGTCCGCCAAAGCCGCGGATGGGCGGCCGGCCGGCTTGCGTCTGGACGGCGTCGGCCCAGACGGCCATCACCCGCTCCGGTGTGCGGGGCTCGTCGTCGCTCTTGAACGGCCACCAGTTCCAGCCGGCCTGGGCGGCGGGGGCAAGGCACGCCAAAAGCATGAGACAAGCCATGAGAGACGGAGTGGGGCGTGGGAGGGAAAGCGGAAAGCGGAAAGCGGAAAGCCGAGGGAGGTCCGCCCTTCCGTTGGGCGTGGGGCGTAATGTCCCGTCGGGAACTGCGCCGCTCGTGACGGCTTTCAAACGTGACCGTATTCGTGTTGCGTAGTTCATGGTCTTGAGACTGGCGGCTGATAGACTGCCGGCTGGGCGACGCTGGGATAGGCCTGCTCCAAGGGGGCAGTCCCCGGTCCGGGCATTGGCTGCTGATAGACCGCTGCCTGCCCGGTGCCGGCCGGGTTCGGCGGCGCGTAGCCCCAGTATTGGGCCGGTTGCACCGGCTGGCCGTATTGCAGTTGCACACCGGGTTGATTGGGCGGCGGATTACTATTGGGAGCGGGCGGCCTCGGCGCCTGGGGCAGGGGCGCGATGCTCCCAGGTCTCGGCGGCGCGGCGGTCGACGCCCCGGAAAGCGGCGGGTTGGCGGGCAGCGGGGCCGCTGGCGGTCTGGCCGGTGCGCCGGGCGGCGCCGGAATCTGCTCGGCCGGGCCGCCGTGGACGGCTGGCGCCGGCGGGATTGGGCGCGGGGCGGAGTCCGGGTAAATCGCCTTGACTTCCGAGTCGCCCCACTGGTCGGAGCGTTTCCGCACGCCGATTTCGCCCGCCACCGCGGTCACGTCGCACAGGCACCAGCTCATCCGGGCGGCCTCTTCCCGCCGCACGGCGTCGGCGTCGGCCTCGGTCCGGACGATATGGGGCGTCATGACGATCAGCAGCTCATTCCGCATGTCGGTGCTGAGGTCGTGGCGGAACAGCCGTCCCAACAACGGAATATCACCCAATAAAGGCACCTTGGCGTGGATCTCCGTCTTTTCCTTGTCGATCAACCCGCCCAGCACGATGGTCTGGCCGTTCATGGCGCTGACGGTGGTATAGGCCTCGGTGGTGTCGTAGATTGGTGAGCGGATGACCTGACCGGTGGACGTGGTGTTGATGGGGATGCCCTGGTCGATCGGCTCGAGGGCCGACTTGACGGCGTCGATCAACAGCACGATCATCCCATCCGGGCAGACCCGCGGTTGGACCTTGAGCACCACTCCCACCTGGTCCAGGATGGTGGTGTTGGTGGTGCCCACGGTGGTGATGGTGGAATTGGTGATCCGCGGCACCGACTGTCCGATCTGCACGAAGGCCGGCTGGTTGTCCATGGTCATGATCTGCGGCCGTTCCAGGACTTCAAACCGCTGGTTTTGAGCCAGGGCGCGGATCAGCGCGCTGACGCTGTCGCTGGACAGCGAGAGCACCAGGCCGCCGTAGCCGAGGGTAGAGTTCTGCCGCCCCAAGGAAAAACTGGTCAGGGCCTGACCGGCGGCTTGGCTGGCGCCCGCCAGCGCGCTGGTGGCCGCACTATTGCCCAGCGGGTCAAGAGTGTCGTTGAAGTTGAAGCCGGGGGTGTTGTTGGCGGCGATTAGGGTCTGCGTGGTGGTCTGGACTCCATTGGGAGCGGTGGTGGTCGTGTTCTGATACAAGGGGTTGCTCAGCAGGCTCCGGTCGAACAACACCGAGTCTTGCAGGCCGAGCTCGACGCCGAACTCGTTGGTGTCCGACAACTGGACCGAGGCCAGCAACACCTGGATCATGACCATCGGCGGCCGGGCGTCGAGCTGGTCGATGATCGACTTGATCTCGTCGAAGAACCGCTGGGTGGCGCTGAGGACCAGGCTGTTGCTCACCTGCTCCGCGACCACCACCACCTCCCGGTCGATGGTCTCGAAGGCGCTGGCCACCGGCATCCCCTGCTCCAAGGTCCGCTGGCTTTGCAGGAACGTGGTGATGGTGGCGGCCACCTGGGTGGCATAGGAGTTCTTCAGCTTGAAGACCTCGGTCTTGCGGTTTCGCACGTTTTCGTCCAGCCGGGTGAGCACCGCCTCGACCACGGCCAGGTCGGCCGCCACCCCGGTGGCGATGATGCTGTTGGTGCGGACGTCGACCGAGAACCTTAGCGGAATCAGCGAAGCGACGTTGCCGGACGTCGAGGTCTGGATGGCCGGCATAGCCGCCGCCGCGCCCGGCCCGCCGGTAGGCGCCGCTTGCCCGCTAAAAAGCTGCGTCAGGGTCATATACAGGTTCTGGGCGTCGCCGTTGAAGACGGTGAACACCTTGACTTGGGCCTCGGCGGCGGGCAACTCATCCAGGCGCTGGATCAAGGCCTCGAGCAGTTCCATGCACTGCGGCGGGGCCGACACCACCAATGCATTGGCCCGCAGGTCGGGCGTGACCTGCACGTTGTCGAGAATGCCCGACTCGATGAGCCGCTTCCCTCGGGCGTCGATGGTCAGGAAGCGGAGCATGCTGGAACGCTGCTGGCTCTGCATGCCAGCCATGCCGCCCGGAACTCCGGCGGTGGGCGGCCTGGTGGGAGTGCGCGGCATGCCGCCCATGCCCGGCATTGGCCCGGGCAGGCCGCCGGCTTGCTGGCTGGTGGCCGCGGCGATGGCCGTTTGCAAAATTTGCGCCAGGTCCTGGGCCAGCGAGTGTTGCAACTGGACGATCCGCACCTCGTTGACCGAAGCGCTGGTCGAGGTGTCGAGCCGGCGGATCAATTCGACCACTTCGGCCATGTCGCTCGGGCTGGCCTCGACGATCAGGGCATTGGATCGGGCGTCGGCAGTCACCGTGACCACCGGCGCGAGCGTGGCGACTGGCGCCTGTGCGGCCGCCGGCGCCCGTCCGGTCACTGGCGTCTGTCCGATCCGGCTGGCAAAGAACTGTTGAATCGTGTATTGCGCCGTGCCGGCGGTAGCGTAATGCAAGCGAAACACCTGGAAGAGCGTGTTCGGGGCCACCGGCTGGTCCAGCCGGCCGATCAGGGTCATCACCGTCTTTGCGTTTTCCGGCCGGCCGACGACCAGGATCGCATTGGGTTTGACCAGCGGGGTGATGCTGACCTCCCCCTGCCGCGTCAGGTAGACCTCGTCGTAGAGCGACCGCAGCAGCGCGGCCAGGGCCTCGCAATTGGCGTGCTTGAGCATGGCCAACTCCACGGCTGGCTCGATCTCGGCGCTGAGCCGCTCGATCTGGTTGATGATGTCCATGACCTGATTGACGTCTTGCTGACTGCCGCGGAGTACCAGCACGTCGAGCCCGTCGAGCATTTCGATCTGCACGGGATTGAGCAAGCCGGCGCGGGCCTTGCCTTCCTGGCCGGCCGGTTCCGGCTTGGCCGCGGCCGGCTTTTGGCCTTCCCGGTTCTGGAGCATGGCCACCATGGGCATGTTGGCGGACGGCGGGCCGCTGCTGCGGACTGCCTGAACGGCCCGTTGCACACTGGGCGAGGCGGCGCGGCGCAGCGGCAGCATGTGGATGTCCTTGCCGCCGTCGGCGTTCTGGGCGTCCAATGCCTCGATCAGCCGGGCACAGGCGTCCACCGCGGGCCCGATGCCCTCCACAAGCGCCTGCCCGGCGGTGGCATCCAGGGTGACGTCCACGTGGCCGCCGCCAAACAGGGCCAAGTTATAGCGGGTCAACTGAGGGGTGGAGTTGGGCAGGGCGGAGAGACGGTTGCCCAACACGCTCCACAGCGAGGCTCCCAGTTGGTCGGCTCTCACATGCCGCAACGCGATGCGACGAGTCTGCACCGGCGCGGCCGGCGTCCGCGAGCCATCGCTGGCACTCGGACCGTTCGCCGGTACCGGCGGCGCGGCTGCCGCCATCCGTTGGCTAATATGGGCTTGGATCTCCGCCGGGGCTTGGACGATCACCTGCGAGGTCCGCTCGTCGGCGGCGATGCGGACGCCCGCGAAGACCCCGAAATCCGATCGCAGTTGCTCGGCGGTGGCGGCTGCCTGACCGGCGGGACATCCATAGATCTTGACTACGAGGTTTTCCTGCGCCACCGTGCTGCTCTGCGCATTTTGTCCATTTTGTGCAAAGGCAGTGGGGGTCAGGGAGAGCAATAGGAAGGACAGCCCAAGCGCCGGACCAAACGCGAATAATTCATAGAATCGCAGAGGACGCGGAGGACGCAGAGGGGAAAATGCAAAATGCAAAATGAAAAATGAAAAATGAAAAATGGGCTCGCGTAAAGACCCAGACCCAAAGGATCTAATCCCTAATCCCCAAGCCCTAATCGCTAGTTTCTCTGCGTTTCCGCGGTGAACAACCTGCGTTAGGCGATTATCCGGGCACCGGCCGTGGGCTGGTTGCGTAACTGCTGTAGCCACGAGGATTTATCCTTTGTGATCGACCGGGCCATCCAGGGAATCACAGAATGCCAACGCGCGGCAGCCGCGCCGTTAAACTCTGCGCAGGAGGAATAATCGGCAAAGTTTTCCCAACTCTCCAGGAATTTCACGCTTGTAGTGCTCGCGGGCGAATATGATTGTAACCCGAAGCGTAAGCGATGGACGTAACCTGCTGCCTCGCTTACTCTTCGGGTTACGATGCGCGGCTAGACAGTGGTGCTCATCTTCAGCACCGGCAGCATCAGCGCGATCACCAGAATCAGGATCACGCCTGCTAGCAATAGCAGCATGATCGGCTCGATGAGCCGCACCGTCAGGTCGAGCCGCCGCCAAGTGGTCCGCTCCAGAGAATCGGCCACGTTCAAGAGCACGTTTTCGAGGTTGTTGGCCTGTTCGGCCACGGCGATCATCTCTACGACCACCGGGGGGAACTGTCCGCTGGCCGCCAGCGGACCGGCCAGGGGCTGGCCGGCCGAGATATTTTCGGTGGCCTCGCCGATGGCGGCCGCCAAGACGCGATTGCCGGTGGCGTCGCGGGAGATCTGCAGCGAGCGAAGGATCGGCACGCCGTTGTGCAGCAGCGTGCCCAGCACGCGGCAGAAGCGGGCCACCGCCAGCCCCAAGAAGACCGAGCCCACCAGCGGCAGGCGAATCCGCAGCCGGTCCATCCACCATCGGCCGGTGTCGCTCCGCATCCAGCGCCGCAGCCACCAACCGGCCCCGACCAGGCCGGCCAGAAACAAAATGCCCCAGGTCCGCAAGAAGCTGCTGAGGTTCAGCAGCCAATCGGTCAGGACCGGCAGTTCGCCTTTCTCGCGGAGGCTCTTGAACAGATCGGAAAACTTGGGAACGAAGAAGACAATCAGCACGATCACGATGACGGTGCCCACTACCGCCAGGAAGGCGGGGTAGGCTACTGCACCCATGGTGCGTTTCTTCAAGTCGTCCTGGGTTTCGGTGAATTGGGCCACGCGGGCGAGGGCCTCTTCCAGGAACCCGCCCTCGCCGCCGGCGCGGATCATGCTCACCGCCATTTCGCCCAACACCGGTTGGAAGCGGGTCATGGCGTCGGCCAGCGTGCTGCCGTCTTCCACCCGCCGATGGATTTCTTCCAGAATTGCCTTCAAACCCAGGTGCGAGGTCTGCCGTTGAATGACCTCCAAGGCACGCAACAAGGGGACGCCGCTGCGGAGCAAATCGGACAGTTGGCTGTACATGCCCGCCAACAAGGTGCCCGGCACGCGGCGGATCCGCTTGTGCTGGGTGACCGGCGAGGCGTCTTCCACCTTCAACGGAAAGACCTGCCGGCTGGTCAGGGCGGCCACCGCCTCGTTGCGGCTGCCGGCGGTAAGCGTGCCGTTGACTTGCAGTCCGGTCGGGTCGCGGCCGATATAGTAGAACTCGGGCATGGGGAAGTCAGCGTGCCTCGATCTTGGCCTTGGTGACGCGGAGCACTTCGTCGATGGTCGTCCGGCCGGCCAAGACTTTCACCCAGCCGTCGTCCCGCAGGGTGTGCATGCCTTGGCGGATGCCTGCCTGCTGGATGGCCCAACTGCTGACGCGTTCGTGCGAGAGCTCGCGAATCTCCTCGGTGGTAATCAACAGCTCGTACAGCCCGACCCGGCCGCGATATCCCACCTGGCGGCACTCGCGGCAACCCACGTGGCGATACAACGGCGTGCCGGCGGCCAGACTCTCGCTGGGAAAATCGCTGGGCAGCTCTTCCGGGCGGGGGTGGTAG
>JAJYGU010000498.1 GCA_021784975.1 Planctomycetota bacterium | reverse complement strand
CGTGAACGGTTACAATGTCACTGGTGTGAGCGCAAAAACCTCAAGCCGTTGCCCGTGCAACAGCCGCTTGCCGTCCCCCCACCAAAAGCCCCATCAGGCAGTACGCAGACGACGTTTTTCCCCGGGGCCACACCGCGGGGCGCTTGGGGTAGAGACGGAACAGATTGGCAAAGTAGCGATGGTCGCTGAGTCGGTCCGCCAGTAAACCGGTCTTGAGTTCCTTATTGCGGTTCTCACTCTCGCCGCGATCGACAAAGCCGTCGTAGGCAGCCCCCGGCAGGACCGTGGCGCCCGCGCGATTGGTCACCACCGCGCGGCGATTGGTGCCTTGGCGGCCAGATGGTCCGGCCGCGGACAGGCGCGCGGGCCTGACGTCCCCGCGCCTGCAACGCCGATGGTGTCAGGTACGGGGTACCTGACCTACTCATTGAGTTAAGGAAGAAAACTATGGTCCGCTCGGAAATCCTCATGGCGGGGTGTGCCCGGCTCGCAATCGGCGTCGGGCTGTGCATCGTTGGTTACAACAAGATGCAGCCGACGTATGTCGAGCAGGCCCTACCGGACCGTCACCCCAATCGATTTTCGTCTCATTCCTCAAACCGTTGCCGGGCGCCGACGGACCGTCAGTTGCTCCAGCCGTCCATTTGCCTGCGAGTCTTGGACGGAAGCGATGCGGAGCATCTTCCCTGCGTTGCCTTGCGAGACGACTCGCGGTTCCACCTCTTTCGGCCCATGCTCATGCCGACCCCTCGCCAAGTGCCCGCCGCACCAGATCGCGCACCGTAGTGCGTTGGAGTTGCCCGTCTTCGTAGAGATCTACCGGTCGCCGATCCGCAAGCAGGTCCGGCCGAGCGGCCAGGAGGTGAGCCTGCCCGATTTGTCCGAGACACCAAACGGCCATACCGCGGACTTGAGGATCGGTGCCGTCCAGGGCGGCGGCGATTGCTCCGCGCACGGCTCGGAAATGAGCGCCGGCTAATGTGCCGAGCCGTCCTACGGCCCAGAGTATCCCGGCGCGAAAGTGATCGAGGTCTTCGTGGGCCAGGTTCAGGATCAGATGGATGATAATCGGCACGTAGTCGGCAAACAGATCCGGCCTCTGGCGGACGATTTCCGCCATCGCTTCCGGTGCCCGCCAGCAGACGCCCCCGGATTCCTCGCTCAAGAGCCAGTGGAGTCGTCGAAGGTGACTGCGGACGCATTGGGGGTCGCGCCCGGCGATTCCCGCGGCGGCCGGGCCCATGGCCTCGACGGCCCGCCAGCCGATCTGGGCCTCCGGATCGAAGGTCAGGGAAAGGAGGACTGCCAGGACGCGTTTGTGGCGCACGGCCATTTCGGCGATCGCTCCAAGGTCGCCACGGTCGAGCAGTTCTCGCAACGCGCTCTTGAGGTTCATCTCCTTCCCCAATCCGAGCCGAAGAACAGGGGCAGTTCGGCTGCACAGATGGGGCCGCCTTCAACGCGGCGGCCGACCAGGGCGGACACCGGTCCAGCCAGCGTTTCGGCCAGGCCGGGCAAGATGATTCGTCCGGTGAAGCCGCCCGCGCTCGGCTCGCCGGATTGAATCGCCTGGGCGATGGCCTCGGGGGTGAGCGTGCGATAAACCAGCGACATGTCGACGGTGTGGCCGGCGGTGTCGACCGAGAGCATCCACATGGGCGCGGTCGTGGTCGACAGGACGGACAGCAGTACCTGCTGCGTCAGCCGGGAGTTGCCCGTGACCAACACCGGGCAGCCCGCGGTCGGTCGGTTCACGTCGAACAGGCCGGCCTCGACCGGTTGCGGGACACTCAGAGCCGGGATGCGGGGCAGCACCTGGCCGGCGTTGACGGCCATTTGAAAGGCCTCGACGCGCTCAGCAGGCCAGTGAGGGCATTGGCCGCCGCAGACCTGGCCCGACCGCAGGCGGCTGAGCAGTTCCGCCAGCGAATCGACGCGGCAGAGCTGGCAGGTTTCCGTGCCCGTATAGCGGGACAGGTCGATTCGGTCCAGGTACAGGTCGGCATCTATGGGCATGACAGCCAGCGCTCACCAGACGTGCGAACGGGCGGAGTGCGGGTCCATGGAATCCTCCGCCCTTGATATTGGGCATCGAACCGGTCAGCCGCGGACGAAGCTCTTCGGACCCGTTTGGGGCCTGAATCCATGATCAGCGCGCCATTTTGCACGGTTGTGGAAACGGATGCAAGCGGCGGGAAATATCCATCGTTGCGTTTGGTCGCTCTTGCATAAGCGGCCGTCCAAGAACAAGTTGGGGACTGTCCCAATTTTCGTCCGACGAAAATGGGACTGTCCCCTTGGCGAAAGTGGAAGTTGTTGCTGGACGGCCGCTAAGGTTCCTTTCACTCACCTTCCAGGTGAATCTTTCTGTCCATCCATCATCTCCATTTCCGCCGCAAGAACAAGCCCTATCCCAGACACAACCGCAAAACACCGTCACGGATTCAGGTGGTATCCATCGGCCGTCCTCCACGAGTTTCTGACTGGACAGCCCACGGTACCACATGCTCCGAAAAGATTCACACACGGCTACCGGAAGGACACGGTGGGGCTCGCTCCGCTCGACCCACCCTACCTATTACCTTGGAGCGCCTCTTCGGGCACTCTCCGCACGGTGCGCTGGTAGCGGGAGAGGATCTGCCCCTTGTGGTCGGCGATGATCAATTGAAGGTCCAACGTCGAATGATTGGCGACCAGCGGTAGCAGGTCGATCCGCTGGCCTTTCACCGCCGAGAGCGCCGGGACGTCGAGCCGTTGCTCGCCTGACACGAGCGTCTGCCCATGGTCGCTCACGGTCCATCGCAAGGCGGCTTGGGAAAAAGTCTCCGTAAGATCGTTGGCGATCCAAAGGGTCATCGCATCGGGCCTGCGGCCGCTGAGCTGCGGCACGGCGACCACCGGCTGGTTGAGCTGCGCCAACTGGTAGTAGGCCTTCTTGGGGCGATGATCGTGGCTGACGATCGATTTCGGCCAGAAAACGGGCACCACGTCGAGGAAGTGGAAATGGAAGTAGCCGGCCACCGTCCGCGGCGAGAGCCGCATGCCGGTCACCTTGTCGGCCAGCACGGCCTCCTGGTAGTTCTGGCTGGCCTCGATGTACTCGCCGAGGTTCGTGGGCTTGCGGCCGAGGCCAACCATTTGCTTGAGGTCGTGCTTCTCGACCTGCGAGGCGGCCCAAAGCGTGTCGGACTCCGCGGCGGGAGGCTGGAACTGGGGCGGGTAATGGTCGCGCATCGTCTCGTAGGCGTCGAGGGCCTCGGCGCCAAACTCGCCGAGCGTCACCATCCGCGGCCGGGAGAAGATCTCCAGGTTGCTCCACGTCTGCGGAGAGACCTTGCCGTACCAGCCGCCGTAGGGATGGCCGTCGTCAATGGCGTTGGCGAGAAGGTCTTTCGGTAGATCCCAAGGCTTTGAGCTATGGGTGAAACGGCCGCTGATGGGCTTGAAGATCCGCTGCGGATCGACGGCCAGGGCCGCGCGGACGATGGGAGCCGCGTCGAACTCATGTTCGTTGCCGAAACAGAGGAGGACCACACCGGGGTTGTTGTAGCACTGCCGGGCCAGCACCGTGCCGGTGTGGATGTGCGGCCCGCGGCGAATGCCCGTGTCGATGCTGCCGTTGTAGCCGCCGCCCTGGTCCTGTTCGGACATCATGCCCAGCCGATCGAGCCACTCGCGGACCTCGGGGAACTCGACGTGCTGGCAGGAGCGAACGGCGTTGAAATTGCCCGCCCTGAGCAACAAGATGGCGTGCAGCAACTGCTCCGTCTGGCCCCAATACCAGTAGGCGTTCAGTCCTTGGATGTTCGTGCCGCGGAGATAGATCGGCCTGCCGTTTAGGAGGAACATGCCGTCGGGCAGCGACGGGCTCTTCCGATGTTGTGCGAGCGTGAAGCTGCGGCAACCAAAGAGGACATCCTTGGCATCGAGGATCGCGCCATTTTTCCGCACCGTCACGCGGCCGCGGTAAAGGTTGGGCGCTTCCGACGACCAGATACGGGCCGCCGGCATGGGAACGTCCAGCGACTCAACGCTCGGCCCGGCGGGCAGCCTGCAAACCTTGGTGCTTGCGTAGGATCGGCCCGCGCAGTTCTCGGGCAGCAGCTCGACCTCCATTTCCGCCGCGCCGGCTTTGGCACTGTCGAGTTCCACCTTGATGCAGGCATTACCGTCGGACAGATCGTTGCGGGCAAATACGTCGGAGACAAGGACTGGCCCGGTTTGCTCCAAGTACACGTCGCGGTGGATGCCGAAGCCGCAGCCGGCGTGGTAGCCGATGGGCAGGTTGCCGCGGATCGACTGGGCTCGGTCGGGCGCATAGCGCTGTTCGGCCGCGCGAATGTCCGGGAACAAGGCCCAATAGGTCATCGGCTCGCCATAGGACCGGCCGGAAATCACCCGAACCGCCAGTGTATTGCTCGGCTTCAGTTTGCCGGTCACGTCAAAACGAAAAGGCTCGTAGTACACGTAATGGCTGCCCAGCAGTTGGCCGTTGAGGTAGATTTGGGCCTGCCAATCGACGCCGTCGAAGCAGAGCCACTGCCGCCGGCCGGTCGCCGCTCTTGGAGCGGAAAAGGTGGTGCGATACCAGCAGATGGTGTCGGCCGTGGTCGCGTGGCCCACGTACTTGGCGACGTTCGTGGGCTCCAAGGCCGTATCACCCTCGCGCGTCCGGTAGCGCCACTCGGGCACGGTGGTAATCTGCCAGTGGGAATCGTCGAAGGTCTCGCCGTACCAGGCTGGCGCGGGCGGCACTGCCTCGGTTTTTGGCGTTTGCTTGGCCTCGAACGTGAATCGCCACTGTCGCGGGAGCGGCGTGCGGGGCCGCTTCGCAAGCGGCGGCGGCAGTGACCGCAGGTACGGCTCGTACTGCCGCCGCAACTCGGCGATTCGAGCGTCCAACTCCCGTTGATTGGTCGGGGCGACGAACCGCGGCCGCGTATCGTAGCCCGCGGCTCGCGATGCGCCAGAAGACAAGCCGACGGCGAGGGCCAAAAAGATCAGGACGCCATGTTTGGACATTGGGTGTTTGCTCCACCGCCGGGCCGTTTCGCGTTTCATGAAGGCCAGGCCGTCGGCGGCCCGTTGGTGTTCGTTCTGGCACATCGACCGCCAGGCCAGGCCGAAGGGGACAGTCCCATTTTCGCGGCGAATACAGCTATTTCCAAGGAACAAGCCCCGTCCGCCGCGAAAATCGGGACAGTCCCCGGCTGTCACCTCCTTGGCCGACTGAGAAAGACGAACGTCCCCTTCTTGTTGCTGACGATGATGTCGGGGATGCCGTCACCGTTGAGATCGGCGGCGGCCACCTGGGTGCCCACGCCCGAGTTGTTGTCGATCAGATGGGGGATGAAGTGCGCTCCCTTGCCTGCGTCGCGGCGGAGCTCGAACCAATACAGTACCGCCGGGGCGCCGGGTTCGACGTCGCCGGTGGGCCCGTGGGCCCAGAACCGCTTGCCGGTAACCACATCCTTGAGCCCGTCGCCGTTGATGTCGGCCAGAGCGAGGGAGTGCATCTGACTCATGCGCAGGGCGTTGGATTTCAGGTCGGGCTTGATGGGCAAGATGACGTTCTGCTTCCAGGTGATCCGGCCCTTGGGGTCGCGAAGCTGCTTATACCAGACTAGGCCGTAGTGATGGGCGTGCCACACGGTGACGATGTCGTTGAGCCCGTCGCCGTCCACGTCGTAGACCAGCATCTGGGCGCCGGCCTCGGCAAACGGGAACGGGTGTTTGATCCAAGGCTGGCCGGGTTTAGCGTGGGCCGGCTGTTGCCACCAGCCGGTGGCCTCGACAAGGTCCACCCGGCCGTCGCCGTTGATGTCGCCGATGCCGATACCGTGGGTAAATTGGAAATAGGCCTTATTCGGCGGGTTTGGTGTAACGGCGTGAAACGTCCACGGTTGATCGGGCTTGGCCGGATCGTAAGTGGCATAGCCCATGTAACCGTCGATGTTGAAGGCCAGCTCGGGCCGGCCGTCGCCGTTGATGTCGCCCCACACCGGCGATTCGTTGCCCACATTCGGCAGGGCTAGGTGCTGCTTCCAATGGCCCTCTTTGCCGGCCGGATTCTCGTACCAGTAGGCCGGTTTGCCGGGGAAGCCGATGATGAGGATGTCGGGCCAGCCGTCGCCGTTGAAGTCGCCGACATAGGTGAGGAAGTTGTCGGAGTACTCCTTGGGGTCGAACTCCTGCACCGGACGGTACTCGTGCCTCTTCTTGAAATCCGGACCTTCATACCAGAACGGGCCGGCCACCACGTCGAGCCTGCCGTCCCGGTTGAAGTCGCCGTAATACGCCCCTTCGGCGTAGAACTTGTCGCTCAGTTGCAGCTTGGTGAAGGTCGGGGCCGCCGGCTGGCCGAAACCGACGCCGCCCGCCAGGCTCGCCGCGGCGGCCAACAAAATCAGTCTCTTCATGATGGGTTCCTTTCTTAGACGATGTTAGTCGATCTCAAAGCCTTTTCGCTGCGGCCGGCTCTGCCAGGCATTGGCCTCGTGGTCGCCGACGATCTGCTCGGTCTCCGGGTTCCAGTGTAGCGTCCGGCCCAGCCGGATGGCAAGATTCGCCATGTGACAGGTGGTCACGGTGCGGTGGTGCGAGAACACACCGGAGGCCGGCAGGGAGCGGTCCTTCACACAGTTGTCGCCCAGCAGGGCCTGCCAATAGGCATTGAAGTTGGCCAACACGGTCAGGGCGCAGAGATTGTACCTCCTCGGAATTGACGTTCGCGCTCCGTCTCTTGGCGCGGCCTTCAAGCCCAATAACGCTCCGTAATGACTCTTTGTTCGGTGAAGAAATCGACCACGGCCCGGCCTTGGGCCTTGATGTCCGAGTAGAGCGAAGCCTTGACGCCGCCGAAGGGCAGATGGGCCACGGGGGCCGGGATGCCCACGTTGACGCCGATCATGCCGCACTCGACCTCGAGCTTGAACCGCCGGGCCCAATAGCCGCTCTGGGTGTAGATCGAGGCCCCGTTGCCGTACTGGTGCTGGTTGATGATCCGCACGGCGTCGTCGAAGCGGTCGGCCTTGAGCATCACCACCACCGGGCCAAAGATCTCGGTCTTGTGAATCTCCATGCCGGGGCGAACGTCGACGAACACGGTGGGGCCGACAAAATGCCCCCGCTCGCATTTGGGCACCCGGATGCCGCGGCCGTCCAGGGCCAACGTGGCCCCTTCTTGCAAACCCGTCTCGATCATCCCCGAGATGAACTGCTTGGCCCTGGCCGAGATGACCGGTCCCATGACCATGGCTTCGTCGGCTACCGCCGGGTCGAGCGGATCAGCCACGATCACCTGCCGCGAGGTCTCGATGAATCGCTCGCACATGGTCCGATACATCGGGTCGCCCACTGCCACGATGGCCGAGGCAGCCATACACCGCTGGCCGGCGCAGCCGTAACAGGAGGTAATCATGTTGCGGACGACCTCGTCGACCTTGGCATCCGGCATGACCACCAGGTGGTTCTTGGCGGAGCCCATCGCCTGGCAGCGCTTGTTGTTGCGGGCGCATTTCTCGGCCACCAGCCGGCAGGTCTTCGACGCCCCGACCAGCGAGAAGCCGCGGACCGCCGGATGTTCCAACAGGGCGTCGACCGCCACCCGGTCGCCGTTGACCAGGTTGAACACCCCCGGCGGAAAGCCGCACTGGTCGATCAGCCCGGTGATGGCCTGCATGGTCAGCGGGACGCGCTCGGAGGGTTTGACGATGAACGTATTGCCGGCGGCCAGGGCGTAAGGGAAGAACCAGAAGGGGACCATGCCGGGGAAATTGAACGGGGCGGCCATGGCGAACACCCCCAGCGGCAACCGCAACACCTCGCCGTCGATGCCGGCCGCCGCCCCTACCAGCTTGTCGCCCTGCTGGAGCATGGGCATGCCGCAGGCCACCTCGCAGTTCTCGACAGCCCGCTTGATCTCGGCGGTGGCGTCGGGCAACGACTTGCCCATCTCTTCGGCAATGCCGCGGGTGAGCCGGTCTTCATTTTCCCGCAGCAGGGCCGCCAACCGCATGAGCGGCTGCACCCGCCGCGAGGCCGGCGCTTCGCGCCATTGGCAAAAAGCCTGGGCGGCGACCTCGACCGCCCGATGGACCTCGGCCGCCGTCGAAAGCGGCGTCTGTGCAAGCTGCTCACCGCTGCTCGGGTTCTCGACTTCGACGCAGCCGGCGCACTCGGCGTCGCGCCATCGTCCCGCCACGTAGTTCTTGACGACTCCATATCGCATGGCAAACTCCCAACAGTAGGTCAGGCACC
>JAJYGU010000186.1 GCA_021784975.1 Planctomycetota bacterium | reverse complement strand
GCCGGTGCCGACGTAGCCGCCGGTGATGGTCAGGCCGGAAATGTCGGCGGTCGCGCCGTTGGCGATGCCGAACACCCGCGAGAGGCCGCCGCCGTTGACGGTGATCTGATCCGCGCCCAGGCCGTCGATGGTGGTCGTGCCGGTGGTGTCGGTGATGTCCAACTCGCCCAGGGTCAGGGCGATGGTGTCGCCGGCCAGCGAGGGGTCGAAGCGGATAGTATCGTCGCCGGCGTGGCTGTTGGCGTAGTTGAGCGCCTCGCGGAGGCTGGTGTGGCCGTCATTGGCACTGGCCTCGTCGGTGGCCGTAGTGACCAGGAGCGGATCGGCGTACTCATAGGCCCCGAGATCGACCGTGCCGTTGCTGATGCGGGGAAAGCCGCGCTGGTCGGTGCCGAGCAGGTTGCCATAGGCGTCCACCGCCAGGGCGTTGTCGCCGACGTCGATGGCCGGGCTGCCGGGCAGCAGGGCCATGGTCAGGGTGGTCCCGCCGTTGTTGGCCAGCGGGCCGAGCATCGGGTCCTCGGCGGTGATGTTCGAGCCGGCGTAGTCGGTGTTGAGGACGGCCCCGGTGGGATTCTGGATTAAGCAGTAGTCGGCCGTCACCGTGCCGGCAATGTCGGGCGAGGTCGAGCCGGGGTTGGTGTTGCCGGCCAGGATGGAATTGGCCAGGCTGACGGTGCCGCTGGGGGCGACGTTGAAGATGCCGCCGCCGGCCGAACTGGCTTGGTTTTCGGCCAGCGTGCTGTCGTTGACGGTCAGCGTGCCGGAGTTGTAGACGCCGCCGCCGGAGAGGGCCGAGTTTCCAGCCAAGGTGCTGTCGGCCAGAGTGGCCGTGCCGGGGTTGAATACGCCGCCGCCGGCCGTGGTGGCCGAGTTGGCCGAGAAGGTGCTGGCCAGGACCATGACCGTGCCGCCATTATAAAGGCCGCCGCCGGAATTGGCCACGTTTTGCGAAAACGTGCTGTTCGAGACGTTCAGCGTGCCGAGGTTGAACACGCCGCTGCCGGAATTGCGCGAGAAGGTGCTGCCGATAATGGCGGCGCGGACTGCGGCCGTGCCGGCGACGTTGTAGACGCCCCCGCCGCCGTTGGCGGCCGTGTCCCAAGCGAAGGTGCTGTCGGAAATGTTCAGCGAGGAGCCGTAGTCGCTGTAGACGCCGCCGCCGTAGGTGCTGGCGGAATCGCGCGCGAAGGTGCTGCCGGAGACGTTGAGCTTGCCCTGGTAGGCGTTGTAGATGCCGCCGCCCAAGACCGCCGTGTCGTGGGTGAAAGTCACGTTGCTGACCGTCAGGTTGGCGCGGTAGGCGTTATAGATGCCGCCGCCGTTGGCGCCCATGCCGGCCGCGCCGCCGGAGATGGTCAGCCCGGAGATATTGGCCGCCGCCCCGGTCTGGATGCCGAACACTCGCGAGACGTTGCCGCCGCTAAGGGTTAGCAGATTGGCGCCGGGGCCGGTGATGGTGGTTGCGCCGCGGAGATCGGAAATGTCCAACTCCCCGGCGGTGAGGGTGAGGGTCTGGCCGTTCAGCATCGGGCTGAAGGTGATGGTGTCGGCGGCGTGATCGGTGTTGGCGTCGTAGATCGCCTGACGCAAGCTGCCGGGCAGTTGCCCCGGGCCGTAGACCGGGCCATCCATTAAGTTGGTCACCGTGAAGACGCTCAACAGGCTGCGGTCTTCCAACGGCTCCAGCCGCAACGATCGACTCGACGGCTTCGACCGCCGCGCTTTGGCCGGAGACGAGGCGGAACCGGCTCGCCGGCGACGCTGCGATTGTCGGCGCCACGCCTGGGACGCAAGTGAAATCAGTGCCAGTGCCATGCTAGAAGCCCTCGCTGGAGTAAGACGAAGTCGTTCGGCCGTGGTTGCGAATTCAAGCCCCGAAATAGCGACCTGCCGGCAAGACGCACCCCCGCGCCGCCGCTGTCAGAGTTTCGGGCAGCACCGAACCTATAGCCCCCAAACGCAAAAGTCAAGCAGTTCTGTTGCAAATCTTGGCGGGTTTGCCACTCACCCGAACATAGGGTGGAAGGACGAGGGCGGAAGGACGAGCCAGGGCGGAGTTCGGAAGGGGGAGGGACGAGGGTTTTTGTCCTTCTGCCTTCCGCCCTCATCCTTTTTCCTTGGGCGGTATCTGCCGCACGGGCTTGCTGGTAATCAGCCCGATGCCGCGACCGCCTGCCAGCGCGCCGGGTGTGCCGGGAACCGCGTTGTAGAAGAGAGAGGAAGCTCATGTACCATGCCGGGTCTCCCGGCAGTTGATACACGCAGGGGCAGTCGGTGGCGGCCACCTCGGGGAAGCCGGGGATGTCGGGCCTTGGCGGAATGACATGATTCGGCCAGTAATGCCAGTGGCGAAACTTAGCTGACCAGGCATCCGCTTCCTGCTGGCTGACGAGCGGCGGGGAAGTCGCCGGCGCGCCAGCGAAGGATGGCTCCACGCAGGTCAACGCGGCCATTAGCGCAAACAACCTTCCCAGCGGCATGGGGGAAACCCCTGTGTCAGGCCTTGGACGAAAACGCGATGCCTTCAATCTCCACCAGCAGATCGGGACGGCAGACATCGGCGATGGCATAGACTGCCGGAAGCTCGCCCAAGCGGTGCTGGCAGATCGCCCGCACTTGGGCGTAATCCTCCTGCCGCTTGATGTAGACGCGGACCAGCCCCATGCCCTCCAAGGAAGTGCCCAGCCCCGGCAGGCCGTGGCGACGGAGGTTGGCTTCCGAGATCAAGGCGTCGATATTGTCCAGGGTCTCGCGGGTTTGGGTGGCCGCGTCGCCGAGGTGCTGGGTCTCCGAGTTGGTGATGCTGGCCGTGCCGGAGATGAAAATGGTCGCGTAGCTGCCGCAGGAGAGGGCCATGGCCCGCGAAAACTTCGGGCTGGCCGGGCTGTAGCAGGCCGAGTAGTCGTAGGCCGCGGTTTGCCGCGGGTTTTCCAGGGGGACGGCCCGGATGTCGTCGCGGTCGGTCCTCAAAGCGATGGCGCTCATCATGATGCCGCGGCCGTCGGCGCCGATGCCGGTGCTGGCCGGATAGACCCGCCGCGGCTGCCGGTGGCCGGCCCGGCCGTTGAGGAAATGGATGTCGCGGTAGAAGTCGGCCCGGGCCCGGTTGAGCTCCTGGTAGCGCGACCCGCCGGGTTCCGTCTCGCCGATGCCGCCCAGGTACAGCCAGGTGCGGATCACCTGGTCAAAGCGGACGTCGACGCTGTCCAACAGGTGATCGATCTGAACGAAGCCGTCGGCGGCCCCCTGATAGGCGCCTACCGCGTGGGCGTGCGGCACTACCTGGGCGCAGTGGACCCAGGCGATGCGGTTGTGCCGGGCAATCACCATCTGCTCGTTGACCCGCTCGATGTCCACCTCGCCCTTGTGCCGGCCCACTCCCAGGCATTCGATCGAGACCAGCTTTCCGTCGCAAGGACGCTGGGGGATGTAGCTGGTGGCCGGCAGTTCCGGGCCGTAGAAGTCGTGGATGATCTGGCGGCATTGGTCGAGTTGGCCGATATCGGCCATGAAGACCGCCTGATGGACGATCGCCCCGCGGGTCCCCTCCTCGTCGATCACCGCGGCGATGGTCCGCAGCGCATCCTTGGTCTGCTCGTCCAGCGTAGCTCCTTGGCGGGGAACCGCCGAGGCGAACACGTGACGGACGTCGTTGAGCTCGACGACCGAATAGCCAATCCCTTGGCTCGACACCTTGCGAATTGTGTGGGATGCCATAGGATCACCTCTTCCTCTTCCTCTCTGTTCACCGGGTTCCTGCCACTGCTGCCTCAAAGCAGTGGACTCCTGCGTTATCGGTACTGCTTCGGCGAAGCAGTGACACAGGCAACGGGTCGGTCGCTTCGGCGGCTCGGGGCCGGGCTACTGCGACCATTCGGTCGGCACCCGGTCCCAGCGGTGCCGGCGGAGTTGTTGCATTACGTCGGGCGGGAGCAGGCGGCCGTCACTGGCGGCAAGGTTCGCCCGCACATGCCCTTCCTTGCGCATGCCGGGAATCACGGCGCCTACCGTGGGGTTGGCGAGAATCCAGCGCAGCGCCATCTCGGCCATAGTCATGCCGGAGGGGACCAGCGGCTTGAGCCGTTCGGCACGATCGACGCTCGGGCCAAGATTCTCGGGATTAAAATACGTATTCCGCCAATCGCCGGCGGGCCAGTGGCTCTTCGTGCTCAACGTGCCCGTCAGCGTCCCTTCGTCAAAGGGGACGCGGGCGATCACGCCAATATTCTGTTCCGCGCACTGGGGGAACAACTCATCCTCGGGCATCTGATCGAAGATATTGTAGATGACCTGCACCGCGTCGATGCAGCCGGTGCGGAGCGTTTTTAGCGCGTTCCACGGCTCCCAGCGATTGATGCTGATGCCGACCGCACGGATCAGGCCGTTGCGTTTCAGGTCCTCCACCGCTCGCTGCCAGCTATCGTCCTCGGCCCAATCGTCCTCCCAGACGTGGAACTGCTGCAAGTCGAGGCAGTCCACCCCCAGGTTCTTTAGGCTGGCTCGGGTCATCTCGCGGATGTACTGGGGCGGAAAGGCGTCGGAGAGCCGGTCGCCGCGGCGCGAGGGCCAGCGACGATCCTGGGGCGGGATCTTGGTGGCCAGGTAGAGCTTCGTCTGCGGATGCTGGCGGACGAGGCGCCCCAGCAGCCCTTCGCTATGGCCATCGCCATAGGCGTAAGCGGTATCAAAGAAGTTGCAACCCAGTTCGACCGCCAGATTGAGTGATCGCAGGGATTCGGCATCGTCGGAGCCGGTCCAGCCGCCCATGCCCCACATGCCGCAGCCCACCTCGCTCACTTTCCAGCCGGTGCGTCCGAAGCTGCGGTAGTTCATAACGGCCTCTCGGACTTCGTGGGGGCGGGCAGATCCCGGCTCAGCATCCGGGCAAGGTAGGCCAACGTCTGCCACTAATAATAAACCCCGGTGACCCCGCAGGGGAGCCTGTCGGTCGCGAAAATTCACCGATTTTACGGTCGTTGCGGCCCAACATGGCAAAGTTCCGATGCTGCCCTAGGAAGAACACTGCTCAAGTCCTAGCCAATAAACGACTTGCGATCGTGCCGTCGGGGCTGCTTCGCTAACCCCGCCGGGCGGCAGCATGATAGTGCGATTCTGGGGTTTTGTGCAACCTCAGTTCGGTAGGGTCGGGATCAAGGGATCAAAAGGATCAAAGGACCGCTGAAAAGCCGCGTCTTGACAGGCTCGCGCCATCGGACTTACGATCCTGGTACTCGGCCCCGGCACAAGGTGAACCATCGCATCGGCCGGGGGGGAACGGTCCAATTGTTGATCATCCATGTCTGAACGGACCCGACAGACATCGCTGCCCGGCTTCGATGACCGCGAGCAGCCGGGCGACACGCGTCCGGATCCCTCCCTGGCTTCGGCCGCGAGCGGACGAGAGGCCCTCGCCGGCAACCTGCCCGCTTCGGTCCCGCGGAGGAAATCAGACCGCCTTGATCAGGCTGAACCGGAAGCCGCTTCCCGATCGGCAAACGTGAATGAAGAAGGTGCCCTGGCCGGGAAGAGCGTTTGGGTGATCGACTCCCACTCGCTGATCCACCAGGTCTTTCACGCCCTGCCGGAGATGAAGAGCCCGCGCGGCCAGCCGACCGGGGCGGTGTTCGGCTTCACCCGCGACCTGCTCTACTTGCTGGCGCAAAAGCGGCCGGACTATCTGTTTTGCGCCTTCGACCTACCGGGTGGGACCTTCCGCCACGCCGTGTACGACCAGTACAAGGCGCAGCGGGCGGCGATGCCCAGTGAACTGGTGCCTCAGATTCCTTCCATCCGCCGGGTGCTGGCGGCTCTGGGCATTCCCGCCTTGGACTGCCCGTCCTACGAGGCCGACGACATTCTCGCCACCGTGGCTCGGCTGGCACAGGAGCGCGGGGCACGGTGTCTCCTGGTCACCAACGACAAGGATTGCCGGCAATTGATTGACCAGCGAGTGGCGATCTATAACATCCGCAAGGACGAGGTGTTGGACGCCGCCGGGCTTCAACAGCAGTGGGGGATTGCGCCCGCCCAAGTGGTCGATTTTCTGGCCCTGGTCGGCGACTCGGTCGACAACGTGCCCGGCGTCCCGCTGATCGGTCCCAAGTTCGCCAAACAGCTCCTGGCGGAGCACGGCCGCTTGGAGGCAGTTTTGGCTCACGCCGGCGAAGTCGGCGGCAAACGCGGCGAAAACCTGCGGCAATTCCGCCAACAGGCGGAGCTAAGCCGCGACCTGGTGCGGCTGAATGCCCGCGTCCCACTGGAGATCGACTGGGATGCCGCCCGTCCGATCCACATCGACCGTCAGGCCGCCCGCCAACTGTTTAGCGAGTTCGGCTTCCGCACTATGGGCGAAAAGTTGGATGCGGTGCTGAAGGCAAGCGGCTGAAGGGGACAGTCCCATTTTTGCGGCGGCTAGGCCAGTGGAGGACGAAAGAGTCCTCCGCGCCGCGAAGGGCACCGACCGAAAGTTGGCCGGGACAGTTCCCTAGCCCCAGCAGACTTCCAATTCGTTGGCGATCTCGCTCACGCCGTCGACGTAGCGGATCGCCTCTTGGGCCATCTGCTTCTGAAAATAGCTGCTCACAATCCCTTTGAGCGTCACTCGGCCCGAGGCGGTCTCGAAGCGTAGATTGCGGTGCGCGAGGTAGGGGTTGCGTTCCAGGGCGGTCAACACCCGATCGTCTAGCGGCGGCACATTGATCATGACGGTCTGAAGAATCTGTCGGGAGGGCGGGAGGCAAACTCGTAACAGGGCGAAGGACAAACGGAGGGTAGTTCACTTACCTTGCAGTGGCCATCGGCAATCCACGTAACCTTCGTTGACCTTAAGTACAGGGAAAGATGCGAATTCTGCGGAAGGTCTTCGGGATTTGCCGGTTCTGACGGTCGCTTGCATCTGTGGAGGCCAAGTGAGTGCCAGCCAGGGACCGGTTCGTCAGCCGGACTGCCGTCCGATTTGGCCCATCGTCAAAGAATAGCTTGCAAATTGGGCGCGCGGCGAGCAACAAAGAATTCCATCTTGGCCGAATGGTTTGCCGGAGAGGACGCCGGGAACAAGGGATCAGGGCGGAGAAAAGAAGGCGGAACGGTGCCTGGAGTCATCGCCCGGCCAGGGTCGCTGTGGCACCCGACGCTATTTGGAATCCAGGAACTCCCGAGTGAGCCGGGTGAAGGTGAGGTAGCGGTAGTCACCCCGCTCCCAGAGCACGCCGGCGGTCTTGTCCTTCAGGATCGCCAGGTCCGAGTAGGCGGCCGGCTCGTTGGCAATGAGACGCTCGATGGGAAACGTCCGGCCTTCGTCGTAGCTCACTCTGGCAACGAGGTTGTGGCGGCCGGGACCTTTGGGGCCGGTCCAGAGCAGGCGGTCGCGGTCGTCACCGGCGGCTTTGAGGCTGTAACGCTCGATCGCACAGCAGACCGGCGTGACCGGCAGGCCGGCACGGGGCTCGCTCCAGGTGCGGCCGCCGTCGCGGCTCTCACTCATCCAACGATGGGCGACGCCCTCGCCGCGAAAGTCCATGAGGATTCGCCCGTCGGAGAGTTCGACCACCTGATTCTCGTTGCCCTTGATGTGCTTCGGGTCGGGGACCATCTGGCCGTGCTGCCAGGTGCGGCCGTGGTCTTCGCTGAAGATGGCAAACACGCCGAACGGCGCGTAACGCCAGGCGGCAGCGACCAGCCGCCCCTTGCTATCCTGGATCATCCCACCTGGCCCGACCACCGTCGTCCGCCATTGCGGGTCCTTCATGTCGCGGGTGGCCGCCGTCAGGTCGATCGGCTCCGACCAGGTCTTGCCGCTATCGGCGCTCCATCGGGCAAGGACCTGGTTGTCGTCGGTTCCTGGACGCGCGGTGTCGGTGCTGCGGCCCGGTTTGCAGCGCAGATAGAGAACCCATACTCGGCCTGTTTGGCGATCGACGGTGGCCGCCGGATTGGCGGCTGACCAACGTGGGCCGGCGTGTTCGATCACCTGCATGGCCGACCAGGTGCGGCCGTTGTCGCTGCTCCGCTTGCACACCAGGTCGATTTCGTTGTTGTCGTAGCCGGGATCGCCGGCATTGAACTTGCGTGCCTCGGCGAAAGCCAACAGAGTTCCGTCCGGAGCGACCTCCAGCGCCGGGATGCGATAGGTGTGGTAGCCGTCCTTGCCGGACTGGTAGACGTTGATGTGCGCGAGCGGCGCGGCTGCCCAAGCTGGCAGCGACATTGCCAGCAACAAGATCACAACCGGCAAGGCAGTCTTCACGGTAAGCTCCCGGAGTTGGTGAAGCGTTTAGCGGCCGTCAGATCGG
>JAJYGU010000252.1 GCA_021784975.1 Planctomycetota bacterium | reverse complement strand
CCGGGCTGGGCGGCTCGGCGCCAATCTGGGCGATGCCGCCGAAAATGAACAACGTGATCCGCTGCACCGGGATTCGGTACCGCATGGCCACTACCGAGTGCCCCAACTCATGGAGCAGGACGCTGACGAAGAGCATGATGGCCGTGATCGCCCCGACCGCCCAGTATACGGCGCTCGGCCAACCAGAAAATTCGTGGGGGAAGTAACCAACCGCCAGCGTCCAGGTGAGCAAGGCGAAGATCAGGAACCACGAGTAGTCCAGATCGATGGGAATGCCCAACACGCGCCCCAATGGAACCGTGGCGTGTCGCTTCATCGTCTTCTCCCTGGAGCGAACCAAAAGACATCACGTAGGTCATGTATCCCGTACATGACGCCCCGGCGAGCCACAAGGCGCCGTTCACAGTTTGCCGAACCTACGCGGCCGCCAAGAGACAGGGCGAACCCCCCTCCGCGGTCATTATTCGCGGCTGGTGCCAGAAGTAAAGAGCGCGGGGGACTGTCCCAATTTTTGTGGCAGGAGGCCACAACAATGGGACAGTCCCCCTCTTGTCCCTGTTTCTCCGTGCTCAATCCCTGGCCGCTCAAGGTGACGACTCTGTGACGCCGAAAAAATGGACCCGTTTCCACCCCAGAAGGAGTATTGCGATGCCCCAGAACAGCCGATATCCTGATTTAAGTTTGTCAAAATTCCCACCGTCCCGCCTTTACTGCCTTGCTGAGGAGGTCTCCCCGATGTATCCCTGCACCCGTCGCACGTTCTTGGCAAGTTCGGCTGCCACGGCCGGTCTGTTGGCCCTCGGCACGAAACCTCTGGCGGCTGCATCCCTGGCCGCTGACAAGCAAGCCGACATGACTATTGCCAAATGGGCCGGGGCCGCGGCCGAGAGCAAGCAGGCCTTCCGCGACATCGCCGTCAAGCTGACCGAGCAGTCCATTGCCGGCCTGGGCGGACTCGGCCGCTTCGTGAAGAACGGCGACGTGGTTTGGGTGAAGCCGAACATCGGATGGGATCGCTCGCCGGAGATGGCCGCCAATACGAACCCCGACGTGGTGGCCACCATCGTGCGGCTCTGCTTCGAGGCCGGCGCCAAGAAGGTCAAGGTGGGCGACAATCCGGTGCACCGTGCCGAGAAGACCTACTACAGCAGCGGCATAGCGGCCGCCGTTAAACCGCTGGGGGCCGAGCTCCTCTACCTCGAAGAAAACCGGGCCCGCCGCATGAACATCCGCGGCGAAAAGATCAAACAACTTCCGGTCTTTCCGCAGATCGTCGAAAGCGACCTGGTCATCAATGTGCCGGTGGTCAAGCATCACAAGCTGTCCGATGTCACCCTCTGCATGAAAAACTACATGGGGGTGATCGGCAAACGCCCGGTCATCCATCAGGACATCCCGACCTGCCTGACGGACCTGACGCGGTTCATGAAGCCGCGGATTTGCGTGCTGGATGCCATGCGGATTCTCACCAACCACGGGCCGGTGGGCGGCGACTTACGCGACGTGAAAACACCGCTAACGGTGGCGGCCGGGGTGGACATCGTGGCCCTCGACGCCTTCGGCTCCGAGCTGCTCGGCCACAAGCCGGAGACCATCGGCTCGGTGGCCAAGGGTGCACGGGCCGGCCTGGGGACGCTCGACTATCGCTCGTTGGCGCTGCGGGAGATGGCGGTGTCATGAAGCGAGGGCCGCTCTGGTCGGCCGCACGCGCCCGGCGGCTGGCGCAACTGATCGCCTTGGCGGCGTTCGTGGTTTTGTTGGTCTGGGTCCGCGCCAGCCCCGGCTGGCAGCCTGACTGGCCGGTCAAGCTGTTTTTCTTGATCGACCCGCTGATTCTCATCGGCACCTGGCTGTCGGCTCACGCGGCGCCGACGCTGTTGTTGGCCTCGCTGGTCACCATCGCGGTAACGCTGGTGGTGGGCCGGGTGTTTTGCGGCTGGCTATGTCCGCTGGGGGCGCTGCACGCCGCCGCCGGCTGGTTCTTCGAGCGGTTTTGGCCCCGGCGGAAACGCCGCCAGCGCTGGTCGCGCTGGCAGTTGACCAAGTACTGCCTGCTGGCCGGCATGTTGATGATGGCCGCTTTCGGAGTGCACGCCCTGTGCGTCTTCGATCCGCTGGTGTTTCTCTACCGTTCGTCGGCCACCGCATTGTCGCCCGCCGGACAGTGGATGAGCGAAGAAGGCTCGACGGCCATTTATCAGGCCGATCCGGGCGTGGGGGCGATGCGGTTGACGAAGGTGACGGAACCCGCCCATGAGTTCTTGCAGCATCACGTTTTCATGCGGTCAGATGAGGCGTTCCTGGGCGGCGGGGTGATCCTGCTCGTGTTGATCGGCACGCTGGTGCTGAATGCCTGGCGGCCGCGGTTTTGGTGCCGCTATCTCTGTCCCCTGGGGGCGCTGCTGGGCGTTTTCGCCTGGCGGCCGTGGCTGCGGCGAAAGGTCGATGAGACCACCTGCAACGCCTGCGACCTGTGCCGCGTCGGCTGCCACGGAGCCGCTTGTCTCTCGCCGGGCGAACGGTGGAAGCCGTCGGAGTGTTTTGGCTGCATGAATTGCCTCGAGCGCTGTCCGCGCCAGAGCCTCAGCCTGGCATGGGCCGCCCCGTGGAGCCGGGAACCGAAGGTCGAGCCGATCAACCTGAGCAAGCGGGCCATGTTCGGCTCGGCCTTGGGCGGCCTGGTCGGAATGTGCCTGATGCGAATCAACCCGCAGGCCCGCGGCATGACGTTCAACCCCGCCCTGATTCGTCCGCCGGGGTCCCGTGGCGAGCGCGAATTCTTGCAGCGCTGCACGGCCTGTGGACTGTGCATCAAGGTCTGCCCGGAGGGGGCATTGCAGCCGTCGCTGACCGAGGCTGGCCTGGAAGGCTTGTGGACGCCGCGTTTGGTGCCGCGTTTGGGCTACTGCGAATACACCTGCAACCTCTGCGGGCAGATCTGTCCGACCCAGGCTATCCAGCCGTTGACGCTGGAGCAGAAGCAGCAAACCCGCATCGGGCTGGCCTCGTTCGACATCACCCGTTGCATCCCGTACGCCTACGGCCGCAACTGCATGGTCTGCGAGGAACACTGCCCGATCCCCGACAAGGCGATCTTCGTGGTGGAGGTGGATGTCCCGCAGCGCGACGGCGGCACGCGGAAGGTCAAGCAGCCGCACGTCGATCCGGAGAAGTGCATCGGCTGCGGCATCTGCGAAAACGTCTGCCCCTACAAAGACGGCCCGGCCATCCGCGTGATGAGCGCCAACGAATCCCGCAACCCGAGCAATCAACCGATCCTGCCGTCGCAGGCCGAGTCGGACAGCCCGTACTGACGCGCGACTGCTCCCTTCTCCTTCTGGGAGACGGTCAGGGTGAGGGCGGCTGAAATCGCACTATGCTTTTGATTGCGAGATAAGGGTGTGTGAAAAAATAACTTGGTGAATTCTGTGCTATCGCGGTGAGATTGTGTAGTTCCAGTCGCCGTGAAAAGCATGCGGTTTGAGCTGTACTTGTTCGAGTTGTTCGTCCGGCACTTCAATCCCTTTGGGATAGGTGTTCTTGTCCAACTCGGCGCGAACGGTCAAGCCGGTGGATGTGCGCGTATGGCCGATCAATTCCACGATTGTTTGCACACTCGCCAGTGGTTGGCCGCGCCAGTTCTGCGTGATAAACGAGAACAAACGGTGCTCGATCTTGTTCCACTTGCTCGTGCCAGGAGGCAAATGGGCAACGGTGATCTTCAATCGGGTGTCGTCCGCAAATTCCTGCAAGGCAACCTTCCACAATCGACAGCGCGAACTATTGCTGCCGCCGCTGTCCGCAGTTACCAGCAGTTCCCGAGCCGTCGAAAAGCGGCAACGGCCCATCCGTTTCCACCAACGTCGAATCGTGTTCACGGCGAAAGCGGCGGTATCGTGGTCAATGCCGACGCTAACCCACCCCTGATTGTTGAGGATGTCATAGACGCCGTAGGGAATGGCCTTGCCCAACACGGGGTCTTGAAAATCATGGACGCGGACCTCTTCCGGTTGCTCATGAGGGCGCCAATCCCGGCCGCCGTTCTTGAAATCCCCGACCAATTCCTTCTTTTTCGTGTCCACCGAGATCGCCGGTTGGCCACGATTGAGAAACTTTGCCACCTCGGCATTCAGGTACTCGAACTGGGCGTTCCGGTCGGGATGCGAGCCGCCTTCGCGCGTCTTGCGGTTGGCCTGCAAGCTATATCCCGCCTGTCCGAGCAGCGTGGCCACGGTGCCATAGCTGACCGGATGTGTCTGACGGGTCAGTTCATCTGCCAGCGTGCGCGTGCTCTTGATCGTCCAACGCAGCGCAGATTCCGGGTCGCCTCGCGATGTTGGCTCCACGAGCGCGTCCAGCGCGGGAAGCAACTGCGGATCATTCACTATCGCGCGGCGGCGTCCACCGCCTGGCCGACGAATTCGCTCGGGCGGCAACGCAGACTTCCCCCGCCGCGGAGCCTTCAGTTCGACGACTCCCGCGCGGACGGTACTATGCGACATCTGCGTTGCTTCAGCCACGGCCGTCACGCCTCCCCACCCGATTTCCAGGGCCTCGCTGGCGGCCCACAACCGCCGCGATCGCTCGTTCAGAGCCCCTTGAAGTTGTCGGAATTTACGCCGAATCCTGGCGACGAGTTGTGCGTCTTGCATTCCCAACTCATCCCACAAACCGCGACTCAGCACAATACCAATTTCACCAAGTTATTTTTTCACAAACCCTAAGTCTTACGCATGTCGCACATCGGAACGTGAGGCCTATCGCGGGCCGCCACCATCTCGGAGTCCCGAACCGCTATGGGGCGTGACGGCATGCCACCCCAATGTTACGTCCGTGGCGAGGAGGTCTTGTCGACCACGATCACGTCCACTCCCGGGACTGCCCGCAGCAGGTGGTCGAGGATCGATTGGCCGAACCAGCGGCGGTACCAGGGCTGCTCGCTGCGGCCGAGGATGAGGTGGGTGATGCCGTACTCTTGGACGAACGAGGCAATGGTGCTCACCAGATCGGCGCCCTTGAAGGCCAGCGAGGTGCCGCCCAATTGCCGGGCCAGTTCGAGATTGTTGCCGACCTCGCGCTGGGTGGCGGCGTCGATTTTCTCCGGGGCTTCGCGGGGCGTTTGCACATAGACCGCGTACCACGGAGCCCCCATGCGATCGGCGATGCGGGCCGCTTTCCGCAGCAGAGCGGCGGCGTGCGGGCTGCGCGAGCTGAGGCAGACCATCACGCGTTCGGAACCCAAGGCCGCGTCGCCGCCGCGTTGCGACTGCTCGCGGCGATGGCGATCGAGGCGGAAGGCGATCTCCTCCATGGCCAGCTCGCGAAGCTGGGTGAGCTTCTCAGGCGTGAAGAAGTTCTCCATGGCGGTGACGACGCGGTCGACGGGATAGATTTTGCCGGCTTGGAGCCGCTCGCGGAGGTCCTCGGCGGAGAGGTCCACGTTGACGATCTGATCGGCCAGGGCCACCACGTAGTCGGGAATGCGTTCTTTGACCCGCACGCCGGTAGCCCGCTCCACGATGTCGTGCAGGCTTTCCAGGTGCTGGATGTTCAAGGTGGTAATCACGCTGATACCGGCGCGGAGGATTTCCTCCACGTCCTGGTAGCGTTTTGGGTTGCGGCTGCCGGGGGCGTTGGTGTGGGCCAATTCGTCGATCAAGGCGATGGTCGGCCGCCGGGCGAGCACGGCGTCGCCGTCCATTTCCTCCAACACGATACCGCGATATTCGATCCGCCGGCGGGGCACTTGCTCCAGCTCGCCGATCTGGGCGACGGTCTCGGCCCGGCCGTGGGCCTCGACCAGCCCGATCACCACGTCAATCCCCTGCCGCCGCAGCCGGTTGCCCTCTTGCAGCATGTCGAAGGTCTTGCCCACCCCGGCGGCGAAGCCGAGATAGATCTTCAGCCGGCCGCGCTGCTGGCGGCGGATGAGGTCGAGAAACAGTTCGGGCTTGGGCTGCGATTCGTTGCCGGACATCACAATATTGGGCGGATGGTATTACGGAACAATTCAAGCTCCTGTCACGTTTACTGGTTGCAATACCTCACGCAAAGGCGCCAAGGCGCAAAGATGAACAGAAGTCGATTGTAGGGCAAGAGCGGACACGGCGCCTCTCCCAAGCGTCTCTTTCTGGTCAATTTGCTTTGCGCCTTTGCGTCTTTGCGTGAGACCCCTTGGCCGTTGTTCATCTTTTTCCCTCGCCCTAGCCGGGTTGATTGCCGGCTTGCGACGCCCAAGCCGGCAGCAGCAGGCGGAAGACGGTCTTCTTCCCCGGCAGGCTCTCGCAATGGACCGTACCGCCGTGGGCGGTGGCAATCTCGCGGACGATCGCCAGGCCCAGGCCGCTGCCGCTCGGGGCGGCGTCGCCGGGCACCCGGAAATAGCGTTCAAACACCAGCGGCAGGTATTCGGCGGGGATGCCCGCGCCGGTGTCGGCCACGGAAAAGGCCACCTGGCCCTCGTCCCATTCGGCCGAAAGCGTGATGCGTCCGCCTTGGGGAGTGTGCACCAAGGCGTTGTCGAGCAGGTTCTGCAAGGCGTGTTGGAAGCGATCGACGTCGACCGCCACCGCCGGCAAGTCGCCGCCCGCCTCCACCGAGAAGTCGACGCCTTGGTCCTCGGCCCGCGGCCGAAACACCTCGGCCGCCGATTGCAGCAAGGCGGCCGGCTGCTCGGCGTGAAGGTGGAGCTGCGATTGGCCCTGTTCCAGTCGCGCCAGGTCGAGCAGGTTGTTGATCATCACCAGCAGCCGCTCGGCATTGTCGCGGGCATCGATCAGCAGCTCCAGTTGTTTGGGGGTGAGCGGTCCGACCTGTTCTTCCAAGAGCAGATGCAGGACGAGGCGGATGGCGGTCAACGGCGTCTTCAGCTCGTGGCTGACGGTGGCCACCAGATTGCTCTTTACTTCGTCCAACAGCCGGAAGCGGGTAATGTCTTCCAACAAGATGGCGGCCCCGAGGGTGGCCCCGTTGGAGTCGCGGATCGGAAGGATCCGCGGCAGGAACGAGTGGCTCTCATCGCCCACCCGCAGCACCAGCGACTTGTCAAAACCTTCCGGCAGGTATTCGCGCTGACTTAACAGTGCTTCGGCCAGAGGCTGCCGCAACGGCTCGGGGGGCTTCCAGACCAGGGGCGGCCCGATACCTTCCTCGGAGGGCACGGCCGCCAGCAGCCGGCGGGCAGCCGGGTTGGCCAATTCCACGTGCTGCTCGTGATCGACAACCAGGACCGGAGCCGGGAAGGAATCGATGGTGGCCTGGCTGGTCCGCTGGGCCCGCAGCAACTGGGCCTGGTGCGAACGGCGGAAGTCACGAAGCTGCCGGGCCATGATGTTGAACGCCCCGGCCAATTGTCCGAGCTCGTCGTCGCAGACCACCGGCACCACCTGGTCGAGGTCGCCGGCGCCGATGGCGGTGGCCGACTCGGTTACCGCCCGGATCGGTCCGAGGATGGTGCGGAGGGTGCTGGCGGTGAGGAACACCGCCAGGGCGACGGCCAAGGCCAGGGCGCCACTGTACCACAAGAGGGCCGAGCGGCCCAAATGAATCGCGTCCTTGTCGGCCTGCTCCATGTTGTCCTGGTTGATCTGTCGGATTTTTCCGGAGACCGACTTGATCTCCAGAAAGGTCTGATAGAGGCCCGGCCGCCCGGGTTGCCCGAAGTAAAGGCGGGTTCGCTCCGCCTCGGGACGGCTGAAGAACTCGCCCCCTTGCTTATGGTAACGCTTGCTGAGGGCGGTTAGGCGATCGGCCAACTCCTGTTCGCCAGGGAGGGTAATGTTGCGCTGCTCTCCGACCAGGCCCTGTTCGAAGGCCTTCCAGTTCTCCTGGTATTGCTGGTGCGACTTCTGCTCTCGGCCCGCCAAGGCAAACTGGAAGGAGGAGTCGATGCGTTCCAGCGCCTCGTTGAGTTTTTGCATGTAGACCACGCTATCGTAATTCTCGCGGAGGATGGCGTCGATGCGGTGGCTGAGGTTGTAGAGCAGAACGGTGGCCGTCCCGCCCAACACCGCCAGCAGGATAAACAGCGGGATCATGGCCACGATGATACGGCGGCGAAAGGTCATGGGTTGGTCTTGGGTCTTAGGACTTGGGATTTGGGACTTGGGCCCGCATGTAAGGCCCAAGGCCCAAGACCTCCGTCGTTTAGATGCCGTACTTCTTGCGTTTGCGATACAGGGTGCTGGGGTCGATATCCAGCTTGGTGGCCGCTTCCTCAATGGTCGCCGTGGAGGCCAGCACGCGGCGGATATGCTCGGCCTCGATTTGTTCCAGGGTGAGCGCTTCCGGCGCGTCGCCAAGGGCGGCCTCGGGAGCGGTGACTTGGGAGGGTAAA
>JAJYGU010000421.1 GCA_021784975.1 Planctomycetota bacterium | reverse complement strand
CAGGATCACCGGCAGGAGGATTTGGGCCAGCTCGGCCTGGTACTGGGCCCGCGAGCGATAGGCCTCGGCGGCATTCTGCAAGGTAGCCACCAACGATTGTTCGCCTTGCGGCACCTGAATCAGCCACCGCAGCAAGGGCGGCAAGGCATCGACCGGAGTCCTGGCCGAGGCGGCTTGAACCGACTCGCCCCGCTCCAAAGCGGCGGCCAGAGACTCGGCGGATCGCATGGTGCCGGCGTCGCCGGTGGACTCACCAGCCAGGCGGATCGCCTCGTGCAAGGGGATGCGATTCTCCAATAGCGTGGCCAGCAAGTCGCAGAAGATGGCCGCCCGCGACCAGCGGAGCATTTTTCCCAGCCAGGGCAGGCAGGCGCACGCCCTACGGGCGCGGCCGCCGTCGAGCGTTTTCGCCTGCCGCGACCGCCAAGCCCAGACGCCGCCCCAGACGATGACCAGAATCGGCAGCGCCGGCCCCCAAACAACGGCCCAATGACCCCATGAGGCGAACATGGAGGCCACCGCCAGACCGCGGATATGAAAGTCGGCCATGGCCGAGGCCACCCGCGGGGCCATCGCCACCGTGAAGCCGGCAAACAGTCCCCAGGCCAACACCAGCACCAGGGCCGGGTAGAGAAACGCCAGGGCCACGTTGCGGCGAATCTGGGCCAGCCGGCGGACCGAGCCGGCCACCGACTCGAGCGCCGCCGGCAGCCGTCCTGCCCGCAGCCCCGCCTCGACCACCGCCCGATAGACCTTCGGCAGACGGACTTCGGGGTCGGCCAGCACTTCGCCCAGCGGCCGGCCGCGGCGGGTGTCTTCGGCCAATGCCCGCATGAGCGTGCCCAGCCGGCCGGGCATATCCGCTCCCAGTCCGGCCAGTCCTTCTTCCAACGGCACGCCGGAGCGCACCAGGGCGGCGATCTCGTCGTTCAGCGCGATCAGGTCGTCAAGGGTGATGGAGTTCATGGTCCGAAGGGATGAAAAGGACATTTACCAAGGGCGTTCCGTCGCGCCAGCCGTCGCTGATTTGACGCAAGAACGCCTGACGCAGCGACTCGGTCTGAGAGAGGGTCGGGGAGAGTTGCCGGAGTTGCTGGGCGATCTCCTCGAGCGACGGCGGGGTTTGGACATGTTGGGTGGCAATGGCGGTCGCCTGCAAGACGCCCATCCACAGGGTCATCGCTACCAAGAGAGTCGCGGCGAAGGCGGCAGCCGCCCGCCAGGCGGGGACTGTCCCTATTTTTGTGGCAGGACGCCACAAAAATGGGACTGTCCCCCTTTTCTCCATCCCCCCCCTCTCCAATCGCAACTCGCCTCGCATGCGGCGGAGCACGCGTTCGCGCAGGGCCGGCGACGGCTGCGGGCCGCTTGCCAGCAGGCGTTCCAGTTGCTCAAGCTCAGGAGGTAATTGCAGTTCGTCCATCAGCTATTAACTCGCGCCCCATGGGGGCTCGGTCTCTACACGGCGGGATGGCACAAAAACGTCTACCAGAGAGACACTCCTTCTTTCCCTTCCGGGACTCTCCCCTTTGACCATTCCGTCAACCAACGAGGTCTTCAATTTCTTCAATGCGTATTGGTAGCGACTGGCGGCGGTGCTCAGACTTACTCCCATGACTTGGGCAATCTGAGCGAAGGTCAGTTCGCCGTCGATTCTCAAGCTGAGCACCTCGCGTTGTTCGTCGGGCAGGGCGCCGATCGCCCGTTCCAATCGCTGGCGATCCACGTGGTCGCACTGGTCGGCTTCGCCTGGAACGATGGCTTCGTTGGCGGCCGCGACTGGTAGCAGCCGTGCTCGCCGTCGCCGCCGCGCCGAGCGTCCCGCCGCCCGGTGCAAAGCCGCAAACAGGTAGGCCGCCAAGTCGCGGACCTCGCCCAGCCGCTGGCGCCGCCGGACCGTGGCCAGGAAGACGTCTTGCACTACATCCTCCGCATCTTCCCGAGACCCCAGAATTCGTAAGGCCGCCCGATACATCCGCACCGCGAAACGGTCGTACAGAGCCACCAACGACCGCTCGTCACCGGCGGCTAAGCCGACAAACAGGGGGTCGGTGTCGGGACCATTCACTCGTTGCTCCTAAATACTAAGAGCCGAGCCGGCCGGGTTTTTACGTAAGAATCCGTCGGTTTTTTTCCGGAAATGTCACCTGCTGACCTCGATTTCCTTCGTGCCGGTCACTTTGCCGGCAATCGGGCCCATGTCGAAGGTGATCTGAATGGTGTACTTTCCGCGGGCATCGCTAGGCACTCGACACGAGTGCGCGCAGAAGCCGCCTCACGAGAAGCCGGTCAGGCCGCGGGTCACGACCTTGCCGTTTGGCCCCAAGAGCAGGATTTCCGCATTGCCTTCGGCTCGCATCGGCGAGAGGTCGCCCGGCTTGCCGAGCGTGCAGGAACGAAGCTCCAGCGACTGGTCGGCGATCAATTCGGGCCGGATCGAAAGGGTTTGGCCGGGTGAAATTTTGTCATCGGGCTGTTCCAGCGAAACGTTCATGGTCAGGTTCGCCAGCAGCGTGACCGTCGTCTCTTTTCGGCTCGGCACGGCATAGTTCCTCGTCTTGCTGCTGTAAAAGGCGTAGTTCCAGACCTGGCCGTGCGAATCGGGCGTCTCCAGGGTCAACGACGAGAGCCGGTACTCGCCGAAGGGGACGGGCGTGCAGTCGTTCAGCTTGTCGACCGAAACCAGCTCGCCCAGGTCGCTCACCAGCTCCGCCGCGATCTTGGCCGAAGCGGGAAGTGTGTGGGGCAGCACCAGCCGCAGCTTCCCCTGGCCGGCGCTGCGGAGGCTGGCCACCACCGCCGAGGCGGTGGCGTCGGAGCGGACCACATACACCTCGCCGTGGTAAGGGATCGTCTTGCCCAAGGGGAATTGCTCGGTAAGCGGGTCGAAATGGCGGTCGCCGTTTAAGTCGATCCACACCCGATCCTGACCGACGCTGTCAAAACAGCCGTCGGCGTTGCCGTCGATTAACAGTACGGCTCGCGAGACGCCGCCAAGCGTCAAGCGGCCTTGCATGTAGCCGCGGACGGCGTAACGCAGCCCGTCGCCCAAAGTGGAGCGGCGGAAGAGGAGCGTACGATGCAGCCGTTCACAGGGGACTGTCCCGATTTTCGCGGCGGAGACGACTTGTTCCTTGGCAAGGGCCGTATTCGCCGCGAAAATGGGGACTGTCCCCCTCGATCCAACGGGACAGGCACATTTTTCGGCCGGTACGCGTGTGCCAAGAGAACGGGGAAATGGGCCGAAAAATGAGCCAGTCCCCTGCCCGGGCTGCACAGTAATCGACGCCGGGATTTCGATTTCGCGGCCGGTCATCACATGCCGTTCGTCGTCGCTGAGGCGTCCGTCGCCGTTGGCATCGAGCCACAGATCGGCCCCGCCGGCGGCCTTCGGGATCCAGACGATGGCCAAGGCGGTTTTCTGGTTCGGTCCCACCGGCACGACGCCATACTGGGCCCCCAGCGGGAATTTTCGATCGTCGCCCAAGGGGCAAACCGGGTGGCTGCGGAACTCCAAGGCTCGATATTGCAGCACGGAACGGCCTTCATACTTGACGGCGTCTTTGAACTCGAAGGCCACCGGGGCGGCGTCGGCCGAGCAGAGCGGTGCGGCCAGGAAAATCGCGAAGATCAGAGCCTGTAGCATGGTTACCGGGCAATCGCGAAAGCGCGGAAGTACGAAAACGCGAAATCGGCCGCAATAAGGAGCGACGTCTGCAATCCGCCCGCGACCTGCGGCCCTTGCCTGTTTCGTGTTTTCGCCCTTTCGCGTTTTCGCGATCCCGTCCGTGTCTCGGGGAGCAATCGAGCCCGGTATTGATGCTACAGACTCGGCGTTCATCGCTAATACTCCTGGTCCGGTGAAAAGATGTTCGGATTGTATCCAATCAAACGTTTAACTCGATCCTTTGGATCGCACGTCCACAGATCAACAATCTCCATAACCGCCCAACCGACCATCTGTTTGGCGTTTTGGTCCTGCGCGACGGCCAACTCGCGTTGGGCCAGGTCCACGGTGTGCGGCGGGTCGACGATCGCCCAAGCCTTCAACCACTCTCGGCGGCCTACGCCGCTGTAGCCGGAACCGATTGCCTCGCTATTGGCCTCCAGCGACTGCAACATCTGCTTGGCCGCGGGGGGATCGACCAGTGCCAAAAACATGGCCACCATGACCGATGCCTCCTGCGCCGCCGCGGGATTCCAAGCGTTCTTGCCCGTGGGCCGCATGGCCAGCGTCCGGTAGATCACGCTCTCCATGTCGGGATAACCGGCCAGGCCGGCTTGATAGGCCAGCAAGGCGCGCTGCGCCGCCCGGGGCGCAAAGACATTCTGCGAGCGGTCGGACGGGTGCAGGTAGATCACGAAGGCCCGGTCGATAAGCTTATGGGCGAGTGCGGGGTCTCGGGCGACGATCACCGTGGCCAGCCAGCCGAAGGCGGCAGCCTTGGTGTCCTCTTGCCCATTCTCGGCGGAGATACCTTCCACCAGCCGGACGGCTTCAGCCGGTCGAGTGGCGGCGATTCGGTAGGCCAGCCGCGCCCGGCCGCGTGCCGCATACCAGGGCTCCACGCTCTTCAACAGCGATTCCGCCTTGGGCAAGTCGTCAAGAGTTACCGCGATGTTGGCTACGCAACTGCTGCGGCGTTGTTGGGAGACCTTTTTCGAAAGCTTCAACGCCGAATCTAGATCTACGGCTGCAATCGTCCTTGCGAGCGCCACCGCATACCACTCCCGTCGTTCCGACGACGACGCCCATTTGGTCCCCAGATCGGCGGCTTCGCGAACCAGTTTTTCGCCCACCGCCTTGTTGCCCAGGCTGGCCACGAACCTGCCGAGTTCTGCCAAATCAAGCGTCCTAACGGGATCGTCTTGACTACGGGCATGGAGAATGGCCTCTGAGGCGAACCGCATCGCTCTCTCGCGGTCGGAGGAGGCGAAATGTTCGGCTAGGCCCTTCAACTCCCGGTACGCCTTGTCGTGATCTTTAGGAATCAGGCTCAATGCCTCGTCCATGTCGGTCTCGGCCACCTTCTGGAGGTCGCCGGGCTTGAGGCTGCTCGCCTTGACGGTTCTGGGCGTTTTGGGAGCGCGGGCTTCTCGCTTGCGTAGCAACTCGGCCAGTTTCCGGCCGGCATCCTTCCTCACGTCCTTGTCCTTTGAGGCCACGAGCCGATTCAGCAACTGCCGGGCCCACTTCATCCCTTCCTCTCGGGTCATCGCGGGCGGCGGTGCGGCCCATCGCGGCGGCGGCTCGTCGTTTCGCAGCACTTTCACCACGGCGTTCGTTACCCCGGCCGTGGTCTGTAGGCCGGCGAAGCGGCAGCCGTCCTTCTCGGCAAAGACATAAACCGGGCCACTGCGGAACCCCTGCAGGCGGAACTTGCCCGCGGCGTTGCTGCGGGTCTCCATCGGCTCCGCCCCGTCGCCGGAGTTGAACACGCGGACGTCGGCCAGCGGCTTGCCCGAGGAGTCGACCACCTTGCCTTCCACCACACCGTTGGTTCCCACCAGCGTAATCTTGCCGAAATCGTGGACGCCGCCGACCGTGCCTTCGACGATTGGCGTGGCGGACTTGTCGAAGCCTTTTGCGGTGACCTCAACGTCATACTTGTCGCCTGCCCAGAGGCCGCCGAACTGGAACTTTCCGGCGGCGTCGGTGGTGCCGGTGTCACCGCCGAAGCTCGTACCGAACCGGCCGAACCACAAGTGGACCATCAGGGTGACGGTCGCCTTGGGCACCGGCTGGCCGGCCTCATCGACCACCGTGCCGCGCACGGTAAACGAGGTCTTCTCATCGGCCACCAGACGGATCGGCCCGGGCGATTCGCCCACGATGACGTTCACCGGCTCGGTGGCGGCGGTCTTGGTTCGCGCCCGGACGGACAGCCGCGCCTTCGCGGGCATATTCTTGATGGTGAACTTGCCGGCGGCATCGCTGCGGAGGTTCTCATTGAAAGGAAGCATGGCGCCCGAGTCCAGCGAGTTGTAGCGGATCTGGGCATCGGCAACCGGTCTGCTCGCCTTATCGACCACGATCCCTTGCAACACGCTCGCTCGTTCCAGACGAATTGGATCGAGCCTGGCGCCTTCCTTCACTTCGATCGTTCGCTGTTGCCGGCCATAGCTGGGGTTTACATATTGGTCGGGAAACTGCCAAACCGATATTGCGGCCCTGCCGGGCCGGGCATAGAACGTGAACTCTCCGTTGGCGTCCGACGTGGCCGGGTTTTGCCGACCTCCATTGCCGCGCTGGTCCTGATAATAAAGCATCAAGTGAACGCCGGCTACGCCCGCGCCGCTCTTGGCGTCGACCACCTTGCCTTGGAGCTTGACGGCCGGCTTGAGTGTCAGGGAAACGATCGTGGTTTCGCCAGACCTTACCGTTACCGGTACAAGGTCGTCGACGTAGTAGGGCGAGGCGTCGGCCAGCAGGGGAGTCAAGGTACACCTGCCCGGCGGCAGCCGTTCGACTGAGAACGTGCCGTTGGGCTGCGTGACCAGTTTGTCGTTGAAGAGGACCTGCCAGTCGCTGGTGTACGGGTTGCTGAGCGCTCCCGACGGGACCGAAGAAACGCAGACCCGTACGGGGAGCGCCGCAACGGCTTTGGGGTCTTGCTGGCAGGTGAGCGTCCCGCGAAGGCCGCCCGGTTGGGAGAGGCGGATCGTCACCGGCCTTTCCAGAGTTATGGATGCGAACAGCTTATCAAATCGATCATGCCGGATCTCCATGCTGATCCGACCCGTGGCTGGCAAGCCGCGAATCACGAACGATCCATCCTCGCCCGTTTCCGCAATACGCTCCTTCGCCATCTCCGCGGAAAGAAAGACCACCTCTTGACCGAGAAATCGCTGTGCTTGCCGCCGCGTGTACTCCCAAAGCGTGGGGCGGATGCTCGCCCTCGCAACTGGGCGACCGGCGGTATCAACCAGCCGGCCGCGGTAGTCCTTCGCTGCGTGCAAGGTGATTCTCACGCTCGCCATTGTCTTGGACGACGAGGGCGGCGATGGGTGGCTGAAATCGTGGTATACGGAGCCGATTCGCCCGCGAGAGTCGCAGGCGGTGAGCGTCGGCGCGAGGGATTGATAACCGACCTTCCACTTGACGGCTGGAAGTCGAAAATGTCCCTTGGCGTCGGTGGTGGTCTTGGCGGTTGCCTGGAGATCCTGGAACTCACCGCCAACCAGGCAGACCATAGCCCCAGCCGCCGGCTTGCCGGCAGGATCGACCACCGTACCTGTGAACGGGCCCATCGTCTGCTCCGCCGGCTTGTGGGCGGCGAGGGCCAGCGAAGCAGGCAGACAACACACCATCATCACCAGGGGCGATGACCATCGGAAGGCGGGCTTGACCAGTCGCATACATGGCTCCCTTGTTGCTCTTGGTACGGTAGCCGGGTCAGCCACCATCATACCTCTTCAGGCAGAAATTCCAAAGCGTTTTCATTCGTCCTCGTAAGGGCAGCGGAACTCGGGTGTGTTGAGAATGTGTTGCGGCTTCTCTTCCGGCGGGGCAGCCAACAGGGAAGCCGCCTCGACAAGCTGGTAGAAGTCGTTGTCGGCGCCGGGCTTGTTCTTGACGGCGGCGAATGCCTCGTCGAAGAGCGCCTGCCCGCGCTTTGCATCGACCAGGCACCAGGCCTTCAGCCAGGCGGGGCGAGCAACTGCGTGGGGACTCAAGCCGACCATCCTAGCTTGGACATCGATGGATTCCAAAAGGTCTGTGGCGACCTGGCGATCGACCAGAGAAAGTAATCCTGCCATGAAGGTCTCCGACCAAAGGACCGGCAGGGCAATGTTGGAGCCGTAACCCTTGTTCTTCATCGGTCGGCAGGCGAGCGCGCGATAGACGATGCTCTCCATGTCGGGATAGCCGATCTGCTCCGCCTGGACAGCTAGGAACCCGGCGCAGGCCGGCCAACCGCCAGGGGCACCGTTGGGAAGTTTCAACCCGTCGGACACGGTGAGACTGGCAATCGCCCGATCGAGTACTGAGCAGGCCAGCGGCTTATCGTGCGGCGCGATCGCTGCCGCAACCCAACCCAAGGCCATCGCTCGCGGCGACGTCCAGCTAGCGAAATACGGCCCGGCCGGTAGGGCCTCGGCGACGCGGATGGCGTCGGTCGGGCGCGTGGGTGCCAGACGATAGGCAATTCGCAACCGTGTGTGATCGGCGGCGTACGGGGATTTCAGCTTGGCAGCGATCTGCAGCGCGGCATCGAGCCTCTCCAGACAGATGGCCATCGCCACATTGCCGAGAAAGCGGTCCGCGACGGCACCCAGCGAGGCCGGCTCCAACAACGCCAAAGCACGTTTCAGATCGGTAGGCGCCATGGCCCTGGCGACGATGCCGCGCGGAAAGACGTAGGCCAAGCCGGAGCCGAACTTCGCGGCCATGCCGCCGGCCTCA
>JAJYGU010000410.1 GCA_021784975.1 Planctomycetota bacterium | reverse complement strand
GGGATGCGGGCAAAGATCCGCGACGTGACCTTCTGCCTGATGGTGGCCACCACCCTGCACTCGATCGCGGTGGGAAACCTGCTGCCGGCATGGATCAAGGTGGTCTGCGTTGACATCAATCCCTCGACGGTCATCAAGCTCTCCGACCGCGGCTCGTTCCAGACGCTGGGATTGGTGACGGACGTGGAGCCGTTTCTGCGGGTGTTGGTGGAAGAGTTGGCGGCCCTGGAATCCGCGCCGCGATGAGGGGAGGGCCAGTATGGCACCCGCTGCTCGTGTGCTCATGTGCCCGCCCGACCACTACGCGATTCAATACGAAATCAATCCCTGGATGAGCCGCAACCGCCCGAGCGATCACGGGCTGGCGGTGCGGCAGTGGCGCCGACTGTACGAGTTGCTGGAGCAAGCCGGCGCCGAGATCTCCTGCCTCGCGCCGGTGGCCGGGCTGCCGGACCTGGTGTTCACCGCCAACGCCGGGCTGGTCTATGAAGACACCGTGATGCTTTCCCGTTTTCGCTATCGGCAGCGGCGGGGCGAAGAGCCGCATTTCCAGCGTTGGTTCTCGGAGCACGGCTTTCGGGTGCAACGGCTCCGCACCGCGGCGTGCTTCGAAGGGGCTGGCGACGGGCTGTTCTGCGGCGACACGCTGTTTGCCGGCTACCGCCGGCGGAGCGATGCGGTGGCGATTCAGGAGATCGGGGCGTTGTTAGGGTGCCGCGTCATCCCCTTGGAGCTGGTCCGCCCCCATTACTACCATCTCGACACCTGTTTCTGCCCGCTGGCCCCGGACTTGGCAGTCTATTATCCCGACGCATTCGACGACTACGGCGGCGCGGTGCTCCAAGAGTCGATTGCCCGGTTGATCCCGGTTGCGAAGGAGGAGGCCCAACGGTTTGCCTGCAACGCGGTCGTCGTCGGTCGGACGGTAATTACCAATACCGGTTGTCCGGAACTGCGAAGTCGGCTGGAAGCCCTGGGATTCGCGACTTACGAAACCCCCTTGAGCGAGTTCGTCAAAGCCGGCGGCAGCGCGAAATGTCTCACACTGCGGCTGGACGGCGAGGAGGCGGCCGCTTGGAAACAACGTACGCGGGTAGCACAGCCGCCCTCGGCTGTGCAGAACTGCTCGGACTAACCGAGGTGTGTGTTTCAGCCACGAGGATCTCGAATGCGACTCAGGCTGGGCAAACGTAGAACTCGGGCGGAGGACCGACCCCAAGAGCCTCCGCGCCCCGCCGCTGCACCCGACCTTGAGCGGCAAGCCACCGAGATCGGCCGCGAACTGCTGGCCGCCGCCCGCGAACATCGCTCCGGGCTGTTCTCCGCCCGCTTCTGGTCGGACCAGCTCATGGGCTGGGCCATGAAGGACCCGGCCTTCAAGGTCCAATTGCTTCGCTTCATCGACGTCTTCCCGATGCTCCACACCCCGCAGCAGGTTCACGAGTATCTCTTGGATTATCTCAGCCAGCCGGGAGTCACGCTTCCGCCGGGCATGGACCTCGGACTGAAGGCCGGCGGGCTGGCCAAGGGGGTCTTGGCCAAGACGGTGGCCGGGCGGATCACCGCCATCGCCCGCAATTTCATCGCCGGCTCGGACGTCGCCGCCGCTCTGCCGGTGCTGGAGACGCTTTGGAAGAAAGGCGTGGCCACCAGCGTCGATTTGCTGGGCGAAGCCTGTGTGAGCCACCAGGAGGCGGAGGCCTACCAGCGCCGTTATCTCGACTTGATCGGCCTCTTGGGCCACGCCGTTGGTCGCTGGCCGGGCCAATCACTCTTGGAAAACGATCACCTTGGCCCGCTGCCACGCGGAAGCGTGTCGATCAAGCTAACCGCGCTAAGCCCGCGGGCAGACCCGATCCACCTCGCAAGCTCGCTGGATGACTTGAGCGATGCCCTGCGGCCGATCTTGGAATCCGCCGCGCGGCAGCAAGTGCTGGTGACATTCGACATGGAGCAGCACGAGCTGAAGGAGTTGACGCTGGCCTTGTTCGAGCGGTGCTGCGAGAGATACGACTTTCCCGCGGGTATGGCCATGCAAGCCTATTTGCGAAGCGGCATGAGCGATGCCGAGCGGATCATCGGCTGGGCCCGCCGCAGCGGTCGGCAGGTGACGGTGCGGCTGATCAAGGGGGCTTACTGGGACTACGAAGTTGCCCATGCCGAGCGGATGGGCTGGCCGGTGCCCGTCTGGACCGAGAAGCGTCGGACCGACGCCTGCTTCGAGCAGATGGCCGAACAGTTTGTGGCCGCGATGCCGCGCCGGGCCGGCGAGGGAGGCGTTAAGCTGGCGGTGGGATCACACAATGCCCGTTCGATCGCCTACACTCTGGCACTCTTGGAGAAGCATGACCTGCCGCCGTCTGCCGTCGAGGTGCAAAACCTCTACGGCATGGCCGAGCCGCTGCAGGCGGCCCTCAGCCGGCGGGAGGTTCGCCTGCGCCTTTACGTACCTTTGGGCGAGATGATCCCCGGCATGGCCTACCTGGTGCGGCGACTGCTGGAGAACACCTCGAACCAGTCGTGGCTGCGGGCGGGCTTTTTCGAGGACGTGCCGGAAGAACTGCTCTTGGCGTCGCCACACGCCTCCCCTCTCCGGGCACCGACCGAAGGTTGGTCGGGAGAGGGGCCGGGGGTGAGGGCGGCCGCGGCTCCAGCTCGCCCTCACCCTAACCCTCTCCCGGAGGGAGAGGGGACCGGAGTGACGGCGGCCGCCGGCACGGCGGCCAAACCTCCTTCCCTTTCACCGGCGGTAGACGGTCTCGGCGACGGGCTGCCGATGACCAACGAGCCGCTCCGCGATTTTGCCCAGGCCGCCGTGCGGGAGGCTTTTTCCCAGGCCATCGATGCGGTGAAGGTGCCCGTCGTGCGCGACGCCAGCGATGCCGACCAGGCCCGGCAGATGATGGCCGCCGCTGCGGCCGCTTTTCCTGGCTGGCGCGATTTCGACCCGCTTAAGCGCTCGCGATTGATTCTCCGGGCGGCAGGGCTGATGCGCAACCGCCGCGATGAACTGGCGGCCATCATGATCCGCGAGGCGGGCAAGCCGTGGCGCGAGGCCGACGCCGAGGTCTGCGAGGCCGTCGATTTCTGCGAATACTACGCCCGCGTCGCCGTGGGTCTGTTCCGTCCCCAGCAACTCGGGCAGTTTGCCGCCGAATGGAACCAACAGTGGTATCAGGCGCGGGGGGTGGCGGCCATCATCAGCCCGTGGAACTTCCCGCTCTCGATCTGCTGCGGCATGACCACGGCGGCGTTGGCGGTCGGGAATACGGCCGTCGTAAAACCCTCGACGCAGACCCGCGGCATCGCCCAGGCGATGTGCGAAATCTTCTGGCAGGCGGGCATTCCGGCCGACGTGCTTCGCTTCCTCCCCGGCGCAGGCCGAGCCATTGGCGACCTGCTGGTCCGCGACCCGCGGGTGGCCCTGATCGCCTTCACCGGATCCAAAGAAGTCGGCCTGGGCATCCTCCGCGCCGCCGGCGACACGCCCGAGGGTCAGCCGTTCGTCAAGAAGGTCGTCTGCGAGATGGGCGGCAAGAATGCCATCATTGTCGATGATTCGACCGACCTGGATGAGGCGGTGCTCGGCGTCCGGCAGTCGGCCTTCGGATATTGCGGGCAGAAGTGTTCGGCGTGTAGCCGGGCGATCGTGCTGGATGGCGTCCACGACCAGTTCCTCAAGCGGCTGGTGGAGTCCACTCGTTCGCTGGTGATCGGCGACCCGGCCGATCCCAATACCGATCTCGGTCCGGTGATCGACGAAAACGCGGCCCGGAAAATCCGCCAGTACGTCGAGATCGGCAAGGGCGAGGGCCGCTTGGAGCTGGCCTGCGAAGTGCCCGACGGGCTGGCCGCCCGCGTGGGCAAGCCGTATGTGGGGCCGCACATCTTCTCGGGCATCCGGCAGGAGCATCGTTTGGCCAACGAGGAGATCTTCGGGCCGGTGCTCGCGGTAATGCGGGTGGCAAGCTTTGCCGAGGCCCTGGAAGTGGCCAACTCTACCGCCTACAAGCTGACCGGCGGCGTCTATAGTCGAAAACCCTCGCACCTGGAGGCGGCCCGGCGCGAGTTCCGCGTGGGCAACCTCTATCTGAACCGGGGCATCACCGGGGCCTTGGTGGGCCGGCAACCCTTCGGCGGGTTCGGACTCTCCGGCGTCGGCAGCAAGGCGGGCGGTCCGGATTATCTGCTCCACTTCGTCGAACCGCGGTCGTGTAGCGAGAACACCATGCGCCGCGGCTTTACGCCGGCGACGGAGTGATCCATCTCCTGCTTTCATCCCCTACATTGTGGGGTATGACGGTTTACAAAACATGGGGTGCGCGTTACAATGAAGGTTGCGGTCAGCCATCTGATGTTCTGCCAGGTCTCCGGGCGTGGGCGCCGGAGTAGAAAGGAGGGTGGATCATGGAGAAGCACACCGCTATCGACCCTAAGATTATCGCCGCTGCCGAGCGGCAAATGCGAAACTGGGTGTTGGCTGAACAACTCGCCAAGCGGCAGGCCGGCGGGGAGCCATCCGGCAGCCGCCCGCCGGTGGGAAGCTACATTAGCATTTCTCGCGAAGCCGGCGCCCGCGGCGGGGAGATTGCCGAATTGGTAGGAAGGGAGTTGGGCTGGGAGGTGCTCGACAAGACCCTGTTGGACGTAATCGCCAATCGCTACCAGCTTTCGCGGGCGATGCTCGAGTTGGTCGACGAGACGGAAGTGAGCTGGACCTACGACGTCCTGGGAACGTTCTTCGACTCCCACATTATCCCGCACGAAAAGTACCTGATTCGCCTGGCTCGGATCGTCCGATTGGCCGGCCGGCGAGGCAATGTCGTCATCGTCGGACGCGGGGCGCATTTCCTCCTGCCACGGGCGCAAGGCCTGGCGGTGCGGGTGATCGCCTCGGAAAAGTACCGGGCTCAGGTGCTCAAGGAACGCTTCGGATGCGACGCGGCTGAAGCGCGGCGAGCGATGATCGAGATGGACCGCGGCCGCGCCGAGTTCGTCAAGCGGTTCTTCCATCACGATATCGCCGATCCGCGGCTTTACGACATGGTCCTGGACATCGAGCGGCTGGGCCTGTCGGCCACCGCCGCGCTGATTATCAAGGCCCGCCAAGAACAGGTACGACGGGCCGCGGCTGAGACGTTGCCTTCGCGTGAGCCATCTGCAGACGTCGGCCCTCAAGCGGCTCCGGCCGCTTCGGCAGCGGCCACGGCGCACCGGTAAGGCCGGCGGCACGGGATGCCTGGTGCAAATAGCGGGACGCCTGCGTCCGGCCCGCTTGGGGAGAGTTGCGGGCGGGACGCCCGCGCTCCTGCCGACCGGGCAGCTTGTTTGCTGCGAATGCGCCAGGCACCTCCAGTGGGGCCGGCCGCGGGTAGTGGTACAGTTTGGCGGACCTGCAAGGAAAAAAATGCGGAATCACGGCCAAGAATCTGTTTGACTATTTTGGGGGGAGTGCTACAATCCGGGCTTGCATTGCTTGGGCTTGTCTGCGCGAAGACTGGGATGCATCATGCCGGACAACGAACAAACCTCGCAACCGGGGGCGTCAATACGTCCTGGGCCACAAGCTGCCCCACCAACGAAAGTCGGCGTTGATCAAGAGCCTCCCGGGATTTCATCTACATCATCAGCAAGTCCAGAAGGCGGATCCGCGGCGGAGCGATATTTTCTTATCCTGTTCCAAACTGGACTTAGGACGGACGAATTGGGCGCCCTTGATCGACGCGTGTTTCTGGCTGTTCAAGAGAAGCTGGATAACGTGATCGAGACTCCGCGGAAAAAGACAGAAATTGATGTATGGTTGGATTCGCCGGGTGGTGATGCCCATGTTGCCTACAAGTTGTTTCTGGAGTTGCGTAGCCGTTGCGCGAGACTTCGGGTGGTTGTACCTGATTTTGCAAAGAGTGCCGCAACTCTTCTTGCTATCGGTGCCGATGAAATATGGATGGCCCCTGCCGCAGAACTTGGCCCCCTCGATGCGCAAATTGAACATCCGGACCGCGAGGGAGTCTCGGTTTCTGCTTTGGATGTAGCGGATGCTGTCGAATTCCTCATGCGAATCGCGGTGAAACACTTACTGCTAAGCGGGGGCTACATCGTCAAGTCAACCGGACTCGCACGGGCAAGTGTGCTGGAACAGTTTGCGAAATTCTCCGCAGAGTTCTTTCGCCCTCTGATCGGCAAACTGGATCCCCACTTGGTTCACAAGGCCGCCAATGAGCTCGTTGTTGCCGGGCGATACGCCACAAGCATGTTGCGGATGCGGGGAAAGGTATCGATAGCAACACCAAACGGCAAAGAACCGCTATCCGCGGTGCGAGTGGCGAGATGCTTAGTCGAGGATTATCCTTCGCATGGATTCGTTATCAGTCGCACCGCCATCAAGAATCTTGGCCTACCCGTGTACCCCATCAGCGGTTACAATTATTGGGGTCAGGCGAAAGCGCTTTACTTCGCCTATAGTCACGGACAATTTGCAAAAGACACAGAAGAATCGCAAGAAAACCATCTCATAGACGTATGGTCGCTTGCGGACCTGAATACAAGGTTTCCGAATGAGGATGCCAACGATGCCGAACCAGAGGACAGCGCCAATGACAACAACCAAGGCAAAACGGGCGAGAGCTCACCAGCGGCCGAGGGAACACCCTAGAGCGACCTGCCCATGTGGCGAGAGTGACACAGAGTCGTTAGGGACACGGCGAATTGTATTGATGTCACAGGATGCCGTCGTGCGCCTAGCAAGATCGTTGTGGGCCTCAAAGACATCGCGTGGGGCAGCACGCCGATGAAGCGGTTTACCCGGTTGTCGCATTGCTTCAACGCGGTGATGGGTGGCGGAAGCCATGCTATAGCGGCCTAGTGTTTTCGGGCAGCAAAGCTAGAATGAAAGCGGCCGATGGACAAGATTGGCCGCTCTCTGTGTTTTCTGCCTGTGGGCGGCAGTGGCGCTTGAGATACCGCTATTCTACGCCTTTCGGTCGCTTCGTCGGGTGGAGGGTGTGCATGGACAACCCATATTGGAAATGGCTTTGGAGGATCGCAATTATGATCGGCGCAATAGCCGGGATAGTGACGATCATGGCCTACATCGAGAGACCATCAGCAAACTTGACCGTAGTTTCTTATTTGATAGCGGGATGTTGCATTGTTGGTGTCATCGGATTGTTCTTGGACTTCAAATCTCGCGGCGAACAACAAAGTGAATTGCGCAGCGCGGGACAAGGGCAGAATGAAATAAGCGCTGGCGAGTTAAATACGGAATTCTTTGTCGGCCTTTGGGAAACGAAGGCGAACAGCCAATACGCAGAGACTTTCCTAATTGAGTTACGTGTCGGAGGCAAGGCGATACGCCACGGGTCAGGTAATGTCGCGGCATCGACTGGCCATTGGGAATGCATTGCCGGAGAGGCAATCATTCAGTGGTCCGATCCCTGGCGTGATGTCATTCGACAGGGGCCACTCGGCATGGAAAAACTGGCATTGTGGGACAATGAGCCAATGCCCAGGGATATCAGTCCAGTAACCAGGAAAGTCTGAGCGCCCAGCGGGGTCAACCCCGATTTCCTTTACGCCGGGACTTTTCCGGCCAAACTGTACCACTACCCGGCCGCGCGGGCGCATTTCCCATGCCGAGTTCTTTCTGCTACACTGGTTGTATCGCCGGTATGATCGCAGTCTTTCTCGGTTCCTTGGGAGGGCGGCGTGTACGAGGTGCGTTGGCATGGTCGTGGCGGGCAGGGGGCCATCACTGCCGCCGTTCTGCTGGCCGAGGCGGCCCATCTCTACGAGGGTTTTGAGGGTGTGGCTGCCGCCCCCAGTTTCGGGGCCGAACGCCGCGGCGCCCCGGTGATCGCCAGCACCCGGATCGACCGCCAGCCCGTCTTGCGCCGCAGCCAGGTCAGCCAGCCCGATATCGTGGTGGTCTTGGACGAAACGCTGCTGGACGTGGTGGACGTTACCAAGGGGATGCGACCGGGCGGCACGGTGGTGATCAACACCGCCAAGACGGATATGAATGGCCGCTTCAATGGCTCTGTGCGGCTGGGGCTGGCCGACGCCAGCGCGGCCGCCCAGCAGATGCGGCTGGTGGTCGGCGGCTCGGTGGTGGTCAACACCGCCATCCTCGGCGCCCTGTGCCGGGCGACCGGCATTGTGTCCATCGAGAACATGCTGCAAACGATTCAAGACCGATTCGACGGACACGCGGGCAATCGCAACGCGGAGGCCGCCCGCATCGCTTACCAACAGACCACCATTCACGAGGGGACTGTCCCCTTTTTACGGCAGGAGGGGGCTGTCCCCTTTTTACGGCAGGACGCCGGAAAAAGGGGACTGTCCCCTTTACCCCCATCGCCACCAACCAGCCGCCCCCGCCCCCAGGAGTAATCTATGTCGCAACGGCCGATGCCCCTGAGCGGCG
>JAJYGU010000454.1 GCA_021784975.1 Planctomycetota bacterium | reverse complement strand
CCAGCTTCTCGATTTCGGCAATGGTCGGCGGCTGGAACGCTTTGGCCCGGTCATACTCGATCGGCCCTGCCCGGCCGCCGACGGTATCGTGCCGGCGAATCCTGAAGCGTGGCAGACCGCCGACGCGCGCTTCCAAGGCCGCAATGAAGACAAAGGCCAGTGGGTTTGCCGAAGCGAATTGCCCGAGCGTTGGACCATCGCGCACGGCGGTCTGCGATTCGAGTTGAAAGGCACCAACTTTGGCCATCTGGGACTCTTTCCCGAGCAGGCGGAAAACTGGGACTGGATCGCGCACGTCATGTCCTCTCTCTCTCTCCTTCCGGGAGAGGGCCAGGTTGAGGGCAAACACACGTCCCCTCTCCCTCTGGGAGAGGGCCAGGGTGAGGGCGGTTCGGAGTCGACCGTGGCTTTGTCATCCCCTCACCCCCTGCCCCTCTCCCGCTTACGGGCGAGGGGAGACCCGATTAAGGTATTGAATCTGTTTGCCTACACCGGCGGCAGCACGTTGGCAGCGGCCATCTGCGGAGCAGAAGTCACCCATGTCGACGCCGCCCGAAACATCGTCGCCTGGGCGCGGCGAAACGCGGAGCTTTCCGGGCTGACCGGCGCACCGATCCGTTGGATCACCGAGGACGCGGTAAGATTCGTCAAACGGGAACTGAAACGCGGCCGCGGCTACGATGCGGTGATCCTCGACCCGCCCAGCTACGGCCACGGACCGCGGGGCGAGGTCTGGCGATTATCGAAACACCTGCCGCGGCTGTTGGCAATGTGCGGCGAGCTGACAGCGGGGGGGCCCAAGTTCATGCTGTTGACCTGCCACACGCCGGGTTACGATCCGACAGCGCTGGCTCAGATGGTCCAGGAGGCTCTCGGGACCGCAGGCAGTTGCACCGCGCAGGCATTAACCATTCGTGCAGCCACCGGCGCCAAGCTACCTAGCGGCATTGTAGTGCGATGGACACCCCCGCAGTCCCCTCTCCGGGCACCGACCGAAGGTTGGTCGGGAGAGGGTGAGGGTGAGGGCGGCCACAACACCTTCGTGGATCCCTAAATCTCTGACCTCTGACCTCCCAATCCCTGACCCGTGTGATCCCTCTCATGCCCGCCATCACCAGCCTGCAAAATCCGCGTGTGAAAGAGGCGGTTCGCCTCCGCGACCGCCGTCATCGGCAGAAGCAAGGACGAATCCTCATCGACGGCGCCCGCGAGCTCTCGCGCGCCGTCGGTGCCGGCGTTCGGGTCTTGGAGGCATTCGTCTGCGAGCCGCTTTGCACCAGCGACGAGGCACGCCATCTCTTGGGCCTGCTCGACAAATGCGGCGGCGAGATGTTGCAGGTGACCGAGCCGGTCTTCGAGAAGCTGGCGTTCGGCCATCGAACGGAAGGCGTGCTGGCAGTCGCGGAAATGCCGCCCGCGAGAGAACTGTCCCAACTCGCATTCAACGAGGACAAAACTGTCCCCTTGGTCGCCGTCTTGGAAGGCGTGGAGAAGCCGGGCAACGTGGGGGCGGTGCTGCGCAGCGCCGACGCGGCCGGCGTGTCGGCGGTGATCGTGGCCGACGCCTGCACCGATCTCTACAATCCCAACGCCATCCGCGCCAGCCTGGGCACGATCTTCACTATGCCGATCTGCGAAACCAATGGCGGCGACGCGCTGACCTGGCTGAGGCAGCGCAACTTTACGATCCTGGCCGCGCGGGTGGATGGTTCCGTGGCCTATACCGAAGTCGATTTCCGCGGCCCCACCGCCATCGTCCTCGGCAGCGAGGTCCAAGGGCTATCGCCCATTTGGTCCGCCAGCGAGATCCGCGCCATCCGTCTGCCCATGTGCGGCGTGGCCGACAGTTTGAACGTATCCGTCACTGCGGCCGTGCTCTTTTATGAGGCCCGGCGGCAGCGAGAGGGATCAGGGATCAGGGATCAGGGATCGGAGGCTCGTGGGACGTGAGACGCGGGCCGTGCGGTGTGAACACTTCACGCCCCACGCCTCACGCCTGTCGCTTGCGGACTTGCCAGACTGGGCGATAACACGTATACTTTATCGGAATGAATACGTGCTCCAAGCTTTGGGGTTCGGCCAATGAAAAAACTCACACTGACTGCTGACGCCGAGGTGATTGCCCAGGCTCACCAGGTCGCGGCGGAAACGGGGACCAGCGTCTCCTCGATGTTCGCCCGAATCGTCCGACTGCTGGCCCACCCACGGAAGGGCGCTCGGCATCTGGGGCCGCTCACCCGCAAGGCAAGCGGGATGATCGCTTTGCCAGCCGGAAAATCCGAGCGGCAAATCCTTGAGGATTCACTGTTGGAGAAGTACGGATTGCGGCGGTGAACGCGTTCATCGACACCAACGTTCTGCTGGATGTGCTGGCGCGGCGCGCGCCGTTCTACGACGACTCGGCCGCCATCTGGGCGTTGGCCGAGGCGGGCAAAATCCGCGGCTTCATATCAGCACTGAGCTTCTCGAACGTGTACTACGTCGTGCGGCGTCTGCGCGACCGCCGCACCGCCGATCGGGCAATGCTCCTCCTACGCGACACGTTCACGGCCGTGGCCTGCGACGAGCAGCTCCTCTCTCAGGCCATCGACGCCGGCATGAAGGATTTCGAGGACGCCATCCAGTACCACAGCGCCGTTCGTGCCGATGCCGCGTGCCTGATTACGCGTAACCCGGATCATTTTCCGCGATCCGGCTTGGCGGTGGTAACGCCGGCCGAGTTTCTTGCCGCCCACCGCTTCGCAGAGGAGCCGCGGAGCGGCGCTAGCCACTAGCAACCACGAAGGTCACGAAGATCACTAAGAATCGGTCGAGAGTGAACCTCTTCACCTTCGTGATCCTTGTGATCTTCGTGGTTCAGATACTGTACGAGCTGTTGCGACCTTGTGGTACCGCGCACCGCTTTCACCACCCAGCAGGCCGCTTTGCAGACTCATTTCGCCACGGTGATGCGATACTGCGTCTGCCGGCGTCCCATTGGGCCGGAGGTTGGGCCGCCGTCGGCCTCCAGTACGGCCGTTGCGCCCTTAAGATGGTAGGGGAACGGCTTGCCCGTCATCGGATTCAACGGGATTGGCACTTCCCTGATCTCGTCGAGCGATGCCGGCAGCTTGGCATCGTGGTCGGCGAGATATAGACGCAAGGCTTCGATGCACCGAAAGGCGGCGAGTTCGCGCTCGTTGCGGGCAAACACCAACTTGGCGTTGCGCAGTGCGTGCATGGGCCATGAGCCCACAGGAATGATCTCTTCTTTTTGCGTGTGTTTTCGCGTTCCAGCAATCTCGCGTTCCGCCGCTTCGATGCCCTTCTCCGCCTCCCAGTAGGGCAAATGCATCCATTTGAACCACTCGTCCCGCTGCCGGTCGTAGCGTTCGACCGTGTGAAGCATTACGATCTGCGCCGGGGGCATCGTGTCGAGTTGATTGGCAGCGTAGCCCGCCGCCGCCAGATCAGCTTTCGCCCGAGCAAAGTTGTCGAGAGCCCGAGCCACGATTTTGGCGGCTTCCGCCTTCTGCTCCTGTTGGGATGATTGGCGGTGATCGTAGCGGACCACCTCGGAAACAAAGCGACGCAGGACAAGGTCCCATTGTTGCGGCGCATACGCTGCATGGCGCACCTTCTGCAATTCGGGCCATTGCAAATACAGTCCGTCGTACTCGGTCGCAAGGCACCCTTCCAGGCCAACGAGGGGATGCGGGAGTTCGGTGAGGCTCCAGTAGAGATTCGGTGCTCCGGGCTGCTGGCACAGCGTCAGCAGTTGGACGTTCATCCTGTCAACCTGTGCCTCCGCGTACAGTCCGGCCACCAGGAGCCGGTACCCTGCGAACTGGCGCGCCAAACTGTAGCCGCCCTGCAAGGCTTCAATCGCGTCGGCATACCTTCCTTCGGCGATGCAGAGTCGTGCTTTGAGGGCGAACATACTCGCGAAATATCGCGACTCTTGCACATCCGGCAAAAGGATCTCGAACATCCGACCCTGGCGCAGGGGTGGGTCCCAGTCGCATCGCTCACGCCGCACCGCCTTCTCAACCTGGTACATTCCGAAGGCCTCGACAAGGTTCTTCGCGCGATCGCGCGGAATGTCCTTTGGAGGCGTTTCCAGCAACCATTTGTCCACGAGATCGCAGTCTGACTTCGGCTTATCACTCCTAGCGAGATTGCGGAGGGTGTCGCCGACTCCGATAAACGCCTTCGCATACAGCGGCACGGCGTTGCCGGGAGTCTGCTGCAAGAACGTGGGCAAGAGGTGGTACTTGAGCGCCGGCGTAGGGAGCTTCTGCGGATGGATGGTTAGCGTAACAACCTCCAAACCGTTCGCGTCCGGCTTGACCGCTGGTTTCGCTTTCGCATCGGCTGCTTGGACGAACTGACCGACGCCCAGCATGGCGGCCATAAGGGCCGCCCGCGCAGGGTATCTCACATAATCTGCGAACATGGCTTTTCTCCTTCCTTAACTCGAAGGTTTGTTGAGAACTTGATCCAACAACTCGCGGTAGCTGTCGCGGCGGAGCGGGGGCGGGCTGCCGCAGGGCGCATAGTCCGGCTCGGGCAGGGAATCAATCCCGTGCTCCAACACCCATTGGCACAGACGGCGATTCTCCCAAGGCGATGGCGGCGCCAGCGAGTTCGCAACGGTCCCCTCTCCCTCCGGGAGAGGGTTAGGGTGAGGGCGAGCCACGATACAGTCTGCCATGGGAACACGCTCAGAATGAATGACGCTCTTCTTGCGAGCATCGGTCGCGACGAAATGTCCCACCGTGCCCTCACCCCCGGCCCCTCTCCCAGAGGGAGAGGGGAGAGAAACGCGCGCACCCCGTAACACCGCAAACGCGACGGCGACCGCGAGCGACAGCGCAGTGGCGCATGGCCAAAGCCAAACAGCGATGCGACGGCGACGGGTCGGCAGAAGAGCCAACGTCGTGGCTGCCGAAGCCCGGCCGGCCAGGAACATCAGCCGATCCCGCTGCAACGCGCTCGCCGCAGGTTTCAGGCTGCCCAAGGCTGCCTCGATGGCGGCAAGCTCGGCATCTATGGGTTCTTCCGACATGGTGACCTCAGCTTCTTTCGCAGTGCTGATAATGCGGCTTCGTAACGCCGGTGGGCGGCGCTATCCGATGCCCCCACCAGGCGGCCAATCTGTTGAAATGACAGCCCGCCCCAAATCCGGGCCACCACGACTTCGCGCTGTTCGACCGGCAGCGACTCCAGGGCCGCGGCCGCCACGCAGGCGTCGATCGCGTCACCGGCCGATGGCTCAAACCAACCCGGCTGCTGCCCAGCCGCTTCGGTCTCGTGGCGGCGCCGCCGCTGCGTCGACCGCGAGGCGCTGATCGCCTTGTTGCGGACCACGCGGTACAGCCAAGCCACTGGGTCGCCGGGAGCACAGGCTTGCCCCGCCAACTCGATCAGCGCCTCCTGGACCACATCCTCTGAACAGTCGCACCATTGCCGGCCAAGAAGTTCCAGCACTGCGGCGTGGCGATCAAACAGGCGTCCGAGAAGCTCGGGTCCTACGGCGCCCGCCTGGCTGAAGTCATGCCTGTCCATCATAAGAAAGACGCCGGCCGAGAGGTCTTGTCCCGCGCGATTCGTCGCCGCTGTATCACGGAGTATTCACCGCGGAGACGCGAAGAAGAAGGATGAAGGCGGAGGGCGGAAGGATGAGGGACAAGGGACAAGGGATGAGGGCGTGGCGTCCGGCTCTGGGTTTTGCATTTTGCACTTTTCATTTTGCATTGCGCTCCGTCCCCCTTCCTGACTCCGCTTTCAGCTTTCCGCCTTCCGCTCTCGTCCCCTCACCCTAGCCCTCTCCCGGAGGGAGAGGGGACTTGCGGGCTTCCACCTTCCGCTTTCCGTTTTCGGCTTTTCGCCCCCTCACCTTGGCCCTCTCCCGACCTGCCTTCGGCCGGTGCCCGGAGAGGGGACCGAGTGTTGCATCCGCGCGCGGCTGGCCCAGAGGCCCAGGGCGGGATTGCTGATGTAGTAGATCCGCTCGCCATTGCCGAGCGTGTTCCAGCCGTCGTGGAGCCGTTTGGGGTCGTAACGTTCAAGCATCTCGTCGAGGTCGCCATAGCGATAGCCGACCGACTCGATCTCTTCGCAACTCAACTTGCCGGGGCAGTAGGTGATGGTGAATCGCCGCTCCGACGAGCCGTGGATCAGGTGGGCCGCCGCCGAGAGATTTTGGGGAAGATCGGCGGTCTGCTCGACAAACCGCATGATCTCGGGCGTGGTTCGGTAGCCGTACTTGCGGATCATGGCGTCGATGCCCGGGTCTTCGCCGAAGGTGGCCACCCCCGGGGCGAGCACTACCAGTTCGCCGCCGTCGGCTATGGCCATCCGCGTGCGGTAGATCGCCTTGTTGCCCAGCCAGGTGCTGTGGAACTCCTCGGGATCAAGATAAACCACCATCTTCCGCGGGGCTTCGTCGAGCACGGTGAAGTTGACCTGCACCGAGAGGGCCGCCGCTTGTTCAAAACACTCCACGTCGTCGCCGATAAACAGCCCGCGGACAGCGAGGTCGGACGGCGGGCTGGCCCCATACCGCGGACCGATGACGGTCAACACAAACAGTAGCGGGAGATGTTTGCAGAAGTGTTCCTGGGCGTAATTCAGCAGGCGGCGCAGCGGCGTGTCGGCCCGGCCCATCATCCGTTCCATGCCGTAGGCGGCGCCGATGAAGTGGCTTTCGTTGATGCCGGCCGCCCCGCCGGTTCCGATGAAGACGTTCTTGTTGTAGTTGGCCATGCCGACCACCTCGTGCGGCACCACCTGGCCGATGGAGAGGATCAAGTCGTGCTTGCCTTCCCAGACCAGTCGGTTGAGTTGGGCCGGCCACGGCTTGTGCCAGATGCCTTCGGTGGCGGCGGTCACGAAATCGGCCGGGACCTGGCCGATGGTGACTACGTCCTTCCGCCAGTCGTGCACCCGGAACAGCTCCTTCGGCACCCCAGGGAACATCCGCTGGCGCTGCCAGTCGGGCATGGTCACGTGTGTGCCCAAGGCAGGCATGATATCGGTGAGCCGATCGCCGAAATACTCGTAAGCCAGGCAGGTCAGCGGGCCGGCCATGCTGTTGGCCCGCGTGTAGTCGGGCGGCAAGGCGAGCACCCGTTTGCGCGGCTCCAGCCGGTGCAGCGTCTGGAACAGAGCGGCCTGTAAGTCATCGCGGCTCAGGTCGGCTTGCGGCGAGCCTTGGGCGTAGTAGGTGGTCATGAGCGATTGGAGTCCAAGGGGACAGTCCCATTTTCACGGCCTCCTACCGCGAAAATCGGGACAGTCCCCCGCGTTTTAGTTGAGGTTGGGGTCGGGCGGGACGTCCTTGATGTGCAGCACGGATTGCAGCACCGTCTGTCCGATCTCCCGCAAGGCTGTCTCCCAGAGGTTGTCTTGCCGCGAGAAGACGTGCTCGGCGGTAGCAACCATCGAGCGCCAGGCGCCTTGGTCGATCTCGTTCTCCAACTGGCCCGGTCCCCAGCCGGCGTGGCCCACGAACATTTTGCAGCCGGGGAGGTCATCCAGGGCCAGGGCGTCGAGATGCGGCTTCTTGGCTGCAAAGAAGACGCCGGGCATCAACTCCACCTCGGCGAACTGCCGCTTGCCGTGCAGGGCCATCAACGGGCCGGGCACGGGTCCGCCGAAGTACACCGGCTGGGTGCTGTTGCAGGGCGAACTGCCCACCTCGCGCCACAGCTCCTGGACCGTCTTGCTGATGGGCCGGTTCAGCACCAGCCCGAATGCCCCTTCCTTGTTGTGCTGAATCATCAAGAGGACGGTCTTGACGAAGTTCGGATCGAGCAGTTGGGGCGACGCCACCAGCAAGCGGCCTTCCAGGGATTCCATCACGTCGCCTCGCACCTCTTTACAACCGGCGGGATGAACTGAGACGTTTAGCAACCGACGGCACGTCGGCCCCCTACCGGGAATCGCCGCCGTACCGGCCACGGCTAGACGTTTCGTTTTGCGGCTCGCCTTCAGCGCGACAGGTCGGCGGCGTGGAGGCGGTGTTTTTCCGCCTGGTGGGTGTACGTTGCCCGCTTCGGCTTGCTCCCGGCCAGCTTGGCCAACCGTTCATACTTGGCCGCCAATTTCAACTGCACTTGTGCCAACTTGGCCCTGTCTTGCGCCTTGCTCACGTCCTGGTCCCTCGGGTATTCTTATAGGCTTTACGGTGTCGCCGAAGGGGACAGTCCCATTTTCGCGGCGAGTGTGGTGATTTGCGAGGAACAGGTCCTCTCCGCTGCGAAAACCGGGACGGTCCCCTTCAGCAAGCATTATACCACCAGCGAAGTGGCCACCAAAGGGGGAAGCATGCACATCGTGGTTCTCGACGGATACACCCTCAATCCCGGCGACCTGAGCTGGGCCGAGTTGGAATCGCTGGGGCCTTGCGCCTTCTACGACCGCACCCCGCCGGAGAGCCGTGTCGAACG
>JAJYGU010000206.1 GCA_021784975.1 Planctomycetota bacterium | reverse complement strand
TCGTTGAGGACGCTCGTCGGGCAGGCCTTGAGTGCTGGCTGGCACAGTCGGTTTGCACGACGGACCGGAAGATCGCCAAGAAGCCCTGGCCGAATCGCAACTTTTATGCCGTCCGCCAGGACGTGCAGCTCGACCGGCCCGCGCAGGCCGGGCCGTGGCTCGACCACGAGGCGGCCATGTTGGCCATTTTGAACAACGCCGACGCCTACGTCACCATCGACAGCGATCCCGGCGGATATCCGGGCGCGAAAGCCGAAGATTTCGTCAAGCTGCTAAAGCACGATCGCCGGACGATCGACCGCGTGGGCGTTCGGCCCAAGCAGCAGAAGGTGATGCCCTGGGTTTGGGGAGGATGGGGGATGCAGGGTTGGGAGGAGCCGGTGGCCGCCCGGGTTGCCCGACTTGCCCGCGAGTTAGAGATGTACCGGGCAGCGATGGCGGATGGCTGGGAAGTGATGCCCGGCCGCAACGGCGGCGAGTACGGCTGCGGGCGTTTCAATATGGGGTTGGTAGAAAGGGCCGGCTTGATGCCCCGCGCCACCTTGATGCTCTACGACAGCATCGAGAATGAGCCCAGCCCGCCGGCGACGAAACTGCATTTCGACGAGATCCGTTACGCCTTGAGGCAGGAGTTGCAGTACGCGGCCGTGGCCCGGGGTTGTTTTGGCAACTGCCAGACGGCGATTCTCGAGTTGCCCAACCTCTACTTCTTTGTTCGTTCGGCCCGCGACCCCCGCTACTTGGAGAAGCCGGACGGAGCGGTACTGGCCGATCTTGCCGAGTTCTTGGGCGGGCCGCCCGAACTGTTGGTGCCCGCCTGGTCTTGCCTTCGCCTGGGATTGGCGCAGTTGCCGGCCGATCTGCCGGCGAAGCTGCGCCGCGCCGAGCTGACGGCTGAGGCCGCTCAGTATATCCCCGGCGGCCCGCGATTGTACCTGAGAATCCTCGCCGCCGAAGTGGACTCACACCGGCGCTTGCTGCAAGCCTGCCACGGCCCCGCAGAATCGGAGGCCGAGGCGGCCCGCCGTACTGCCGATGGAGTCAAGGCCGTCGTCGATTGGTGGAAGCTCCACGGCTACACCTTGGACCGCGACGAAAAGTCTTTCGCTTGGGAGTATGTTTGGAGTGGCGACAGCGGCACCTTGTTCCACTGGATGCGCGGCAACCGGCAATGGCCGGACGTGGCCAGACTTGCCGCCCAGCGGATCGCCCAGGAAGGTACCCTGCTGGCGAACGTAGCCCAAGCGCGAGTCGATCAGGCAATGGGGCTGTCGGCGAGATAGAACAAGAACACCGGACCCGTGCGATTAAGCGAAGATAGGAATTGGCAAACTTTCTCCCGGTTCACAATAGCGAAATAGCGAACCTGTTTGGTTTTTGTCTGCACGCCCATCCTCTGGGGTCGTCATTTCTCTTCGGTCTCTTGGGCGGTCAGCCGCTGGCGCACTCGGTCGCCATAGGCCTCAATGTGGGATCGGTTTGATTGCACCCACTTCTGGTCCTCATCGGAGAGGCGGACGATCGGGACTTTGACCTCCTTGTGATCGTGCGCGCGAAGAAGCCTGACTGACGATTCGTCGACCGCGACAATAAAGGCGTCGACGCCATACTTCCCGCTCCGATCCGAGAAATGCCTTCGCAGCCGCTGCATGTTTGCCTGTATCTCATCTTCCGCGCCTTCGGGCTTGGCGGCCGGATTGGCAGCCGCGCGGCGCTGCCGCCGCGCGTCGAGTTGTACGCTCACCAATTTTGCAGGCCCATTCTGGTGCTGCGTTCCTGCAAAGGCTTCGGCGCACAATGGCTTGCCGTCGGCCTCGGCCAGCGTCTTCAAGTCGATCAGCGTGAAGGGACGCAGGTAGGCTTCCTTGTCCCCCTTGGCAAAGGAGATCCACAGCCTCAAGGCGGTGGCGTCGTAGACCACGTCCACCACATTATCTCCCTTAATCGGAATGTGGCAGGCGATCTCGATCATCTTTTCCGCGTTGAGTTTCCCATAATACTGCTTCAGGTAAGGAAACGCGCCGCGGCCCTCGTCGTTGTAGACCACGTTCTCCAGCACCTTGGGGGCGAACTCGTCGGTGGGATCGTTGTCCTTCCAAATCAAGATGCGTTTCGCGGGATCCCGCTCGGGGGCGTGGGCCCGGATCTTGACCGCCCGATGCTCGGTCATGCCGTCGCCGAACACGAAATGGTATCGCTTGGTGTGCGGCGTGGCCTGGAAGATCTCCAGCGCGCGGGTCAGCGAATCGGCGTCGTAGAGCAGGGTGCGGAAGAAAGTGGTGAAGTGCGGGGCCATGAGGTCATAGGGCATTTCGTTGGCCCGCGAGTCGCCCATCTCCGACAGGGCGATGCCGCGGGCGTTCATGCCGGTGTGCGCGCCAATCATGCCCGCGAAAGAGGGCACCACGTGTGCAATCCCTTGCTTGGGCAGATAGACCAGCACCACCGGGAAATCGTGGGCATGCAATTCCATGCTCCAGTCCAGGTTCCGGGTTTGGTAGAGGTGGCCGTCTTCGGTGGCCTTGCCCCAGGCGGCCAGGCTGCTGCACGAATACGGGCTGAGCAAGGGCAGAACATGCACCGCCTGCAGCGTGGCCAGCGGGATGCCGGAGCCGTCGGCCAGGCCCACCAACTCCTGCTGGAAACGAGGATCGGTGAAAGCGGCCGCCCGCGACCAGGCCTCTTGAAGGGCCTGCGGAGTGGCGTGCAACTCATGCCCCATGCCGGCCATAGCCGCCGGAATCAGATGCTCCATCTCCGCCCGCATCAGGTGGCCGATGTGCCAGCCCATCTCGTAGGGCGTGCCGCTGACCACCACCACCGGGAATTGGGCGTCGCCTTTGCCGACCAGGATCCGGTGTCCTTCGCCGCCGACCTTCACTTTGGCCATCGCCAACTGCGGTTTGGCTTCCTTCTCTCGCGGATGCCTCAAATAGTTATTCTTGAGCTTGAAACTCGAACTCAGTTTGGCAACCGCGCTGGCCGGCTGTCCGTCCACGAGGTAGCTGCTGACAAGAAACAAGGTGGCCAAGGCACCGGCGAACATGGCGACAAACAAGAAGCGGTGGCGACGCATGGCGAACCTCCCAAAAAAGTCGGGGACCGAGTGCAATGGGGCGGGGCAGAACGGGGCGGGACTCACCTCACCATCATAATCCTCCGGTGAGGGGCGAGCAAGAGACGCGGAACATCTGGAGTCTTTCTTCTGAGAGCAGAGACGTCTGCTCGAGCGGGAGAACACTCCCCATTTGAGCCTTCCACGAGCAGTTTACAGAGAGAAAAAGCCTCCGGTAGGCCGATGGCTACTGGTCGGCGATGGCGGCGCGCAGCATTCCCGCTTTATGTCAATGTGATAAGTCGAAATTGACGACAACATCAATATCGGCTATGATAGTGGTATGGCCCAAGTGGTGTTGACGCGCGACGCCGCCGCTCAACTCGAGACGCTGTCCAAACCCATCCACGGGCGCGTTCTCAAGCTGCTGGGCCGGTTAGAGCGGTGGCCCGCCGTCAGTGGCGCGAAACCGCTGACGGGCGCGCTGGTCGGCCGCTACCGGCTGCGGACGGGCGATTACCGGGTTCAGTTCTACGTCACGGGCGAAGTACTAATGGTGGAGAAAATCGGACACCGTGACGGATTCTACGAAGAGGAGGATATGGCCACGCAACAAACAATCATAGTGGAAGGGAAGCCTTACGTGCTTTTGCCGCGCGAGGAATACGACAAGCTGACCACGCTGGCCAAGGCGGCGGACCTGCCCGAACTGCCTCGCCCGGATGCCGCCGGCAACTACCCGGCGGTCGAATATGCTCGCGCCAGCCTGGCGCGCAAGATCATCCGCGATCGGGTGGCCGTCGGCTTGACACAGCGCGGGCTGGCAAAATTGGCCGGGATTCGCGTCGAGCACCTTTGCCGTATCGAAACCGGCAAGCACATTCCCAGCATACCGACGATCGACAAGATCGACCGGGCGTTGAAGCAAGTTGCCAAACGGGCTGCAAAAAAGGGCCAAGTGAGCGAATACGGCGCCTAGAGCGTTCCTATTCCGTTCAGGATATAACACGACGCGTGGCACGCTCTCACGATGCAATGCGTCGCGTTAGCATGGAGGACTCTCACCAAACATGCCGACCCGCGGCTGACGCCGCTTGACGGCATGCCACCCAGCCGCGTTGTGTCATTCTGAGCGCAGCGAAGAATCTGCGTTGCCTGAGACTGGAACGAAGATCCTTCGCTACGCGCGGGACGACATGGCTTATACTACCCCGCCGCGCGTAAGCGCACCAGCACTATCCCGTGCCGACCGACCGGAGTGGAGAAGCGGTCCGCAAATGTGCCGAGGTCTTTCTGCCGCCAGAGGTCGCGGACCGATTGCCGGCCGCGGAGGCCGATCTCGGACCAGCGGACCGACATTAACGCCTCCTCATCGCCGCGGTTGAAAAGACCGACTGCCTTGCTGCCGTCTTCCATTTCCTTGACCCAGACTTCGCGGGCGCCATCTTTCACCAGTCGCAACGCCCCTTTGCCCAGCGGATCCTGGTCCACGTCGAGGACTTCGTCGTTGGTGAGCAACGAAAGGGTAAAGGCGTCGAGGCGGGTGATGTCGCCGCTGAGGATCAGCGGGGCTGATAGCAGGCACCACAGCGATACATGTGAGTATTGCTCGTTGGGTGTCATCGGTGTGGGAGCGGACCCACCCTTCCAGTTGGAAAGATAGCCGATCAACAGGTAATCGGGATCGTTCCAGCCGCCAGGACCGCCGTATTTCTGCAGTTCGTTCCGGCCGTAGAGGCCAAAAACGTCGCGGAACAAGGCGGCCGGAATGCCCGTAAAGGAGCCGCCCAGATCGCCGGCCGTGCGCCAACTGTTGCCGACCGACGCCCCCCACTCCCAGACTTTGCCCATGCCGTACTGGCACAGGTTCAACACGATGTCGCGATCGACCTTCTTGAGCTCGTTGTACATCAATTCATAGGGCTTCTTGAGATGGGCGCGGTCCTTGCCGCCGGCCACGCCCTCGTAAGAGCACCAGTCGTACTTCAAGAAGTCGAAGCCCCAGCGGGCGAATTGCCGGGCATCCTGGGCCTCGTGCCGATACGCGCCCACGTAGCCGCCGCAGGTGGTCGGCCCGGGCGAGGTGTAAAGGCCGGCTTTCAGGCCCTTGCCGTGGATGTAGTCAGCCAGTGCCTTCATGTCAGGAAATCGCTTGTTGGGCCGGACGTTGCCCGCCGCGTCGCGGGGCGGGCCGCCCAGCATTGGATCCTTGGAGCCCGGCTTGACCATCCAGCAGTCGTCGATGTTCACGTACATGTAGCCGTGGTTGATCATGCCGGTGGAGACCATGGCGTCGGCGGCCGCCCGCATGATCTTGTCGCTCACGCGGGCCTCCCAGATGTACCAACTGTTCCAGCCCATGTGCGGGGTCAGGGCCAGCCTATCGCCGCAAACGATTGTGAACTTCCGCTGCGCCTGGCCGCGGGCGTTTTTCGCCCGCAGTGTTACAAGGTATTGGCCGCGGGCGGCGATCGAACCGTGGATCTGGCCGGTGGCGGCATCGACTTTCAATCCCGCCGGCAAGCCGTCGGCGGCGAAGTGCATCGGCCGCCGGCCGGTGGCCGGGATGGTGAACAAAAAGGGATGGCCCGGCCGCACGCCGAACACGCGGGCCCCGTTGATCCGCGGCGTGGCCGGGGCGTGAGGCGTGAGGATGACGGCTTGTTCTGCTGGGGCAGCCGGGGCTCGACGCGCCGGCATAAGGCGAACCGGTGGGGGTACGGGATACGCCTGTTCCGCGGGGGCCGCAGCCGCTTGACGCGCCTCGCCAAAGCCAATGCAAACGCCCGCCGACAGCAGGACGAGAATACCGTACGATCGACCCACGATCATTCTTCGCATGATACACCTCGTATCTTCGGAAGTTAGGAGCCGCGTCTAAAATAACGTGGTGAGCTTCGTAGTCAAAGCGCGGGCGTCTCGCCCGCATTTCCCCGGGGCGGGCGAGACGCCCGCGCTCCACAAATCAACCGACTCATGGCTGCTTAGCATGGTGGTGCAGCATGCACGTCCAAGCCGTGGAGCAGGTAGCGGACGTGCTCCAGCGTGCCTACAATCTCCGCCATATACTCCTCGACCGCCCGGACGCTGCCGGGCAGCGTGTAAATCTGGGTCTTGCCGGCCACCCCGGCAATCGAGCGGCTCAGCCGCGCGAAGGGATTCTCCCGGCCGTACTTCGCGCGGATGTGCTCCATAATGCCGGGGATCAAGCGGTCGCACAACGGACGGACCGTCTCCGGGGCGATGTCGCGCGGGCCGACGCCGGTTCCGCCGGTGGTAAACACCAGGTCGACCTGACGCTCTATAGCATTGAGGATGTGAAGGCGGAGTTGCTCGGAGTCATCCGGCAAAAGCACGCTGGTCATCTCCGGTTGCCGTCGCCGGGCAGCGAAGAATTCTTCCAGCAACTCCTTGACGCGCGGACCGGCGCGATCGGCATACAGCCCCGCCGCCGCCCGATCGCTGAGCGTAATCACCAGGCAGGTAAACGGCTTGGGGCGATGTTCCGCCCGGTCTCCCGGCCGAATAGTTCCGCTGCGGAGGACCCGCGCGAAGAGACCTTCGACCGGCATGACGCATTTACCCACCTGCTGGAAGATCGCGCAGCCCGCGCCGTGGCACTCCTTGCCGATCTGGGTGATTTCCAGTTCCACCTCGTCAAACAGGAGCCGGTCGAGAGGTGCGACCGCTCGGGCCGGCGGGCCTCGAAAGGTGATGTTTTCGCCGAACTGGCCCGGTGGGATGCTCTCGCCCAACTGGGCGGAAAACGCCTGCACGCTTTCCTCCGCCAGCAGGCTCACCTGCCGGTGCCAGGGCCCGGCGTGGGCATCGCCGAGAATGCCCAGCTCGCCGACAATTACCTGTTCGACGGGCCGCTTGGCAGTGCCCTTCTGGTCGGAGACGTTCACCGAGACGACTTCGATCTGGCTCATCGGTGTTCAATCCGTGGCTACTGCATCTTTGATCTTCTCCACCAGCACAATCGGCCCGATCCGCATCTGCTTATCGACTGCCTTGCACATATCGTACACGCTCAGCAGGGCCACGCTCACCGCGGTCAGGGCCTCCATCTCTACGCCGGTCCGGCCGGTGCAAGAGACTTCGCTGGCGGCGGTGACCCCATGATCGTCCACCTCAAGCCTCACGGCTACGTGATCCAAGACGAGCGGGTGGCAGAGCGGGATCAGTTGGCCAGTCCACTTGGCCGCCTGGATCCCGGCAATCTGCGCGACCGTTAGCACGTCGCCCTTGGCAACCTGGTTGGCGCGAATAAGCTCGCGGGTCTCGGCGGCCAGCTCGATCGTGCCGGTCGCTCGGGCCAGGCGGCATTGCGGCGGCTTCCGTCCGACGTCGACCATGCGGGCCCGGCCGGCCGCATCCAGGTGCGAGAGCTCTGCCATTTTAAACAACCTTTCACGATCCTGGGAGACGAAAACTCCGCCGCCACCCTTCGGGAGGCGGCTCCAAGCCGGCGCGAAATTCCCTGGATCACGCCAGCCTATTTAGCCTCCGATCAAGTTCATCGAGCGGTCGGTACAGGCCGAGCCGGCCGGCGGTTTGGCTCGGATCGCCTGCAAGAGCGCTTCGGCCGGTCCCAACTTGCGAACCGGGAACGACAGGTTCGACAGCAGACAGGGGCGAATTGCGCCATCGCTGGTCAGCCGCAAGCGATTGCAGCGTGAGCAAGCCCCGCCATGGCCGCCTTCCACCACCGCGAACCTCCCTTCCGACAGGCCGATGCGGCGGATGAAACGGACCTCCAGGCCGGCCTTGGCGGCGAACTGGGCCACCTCGCGGGCGTCGCTTTCCCTAGAGTTATGTTCCACCACGCAGTTGAGCCGAATCGGGCTCAGGCCCGCCTGTTGGGCCGCCGCGATGCCGGCCAAGGCTTGCCGCACCTCGCCGCCGCGGCTGATCGCCGCGTAACGGTCCGGGCGAATTGCGTCCAAGCTGACGTTGACGCGGCGCAGTCCGGCCTCGGCCAGCGGCTGCGCAAGGCCAGCCAACAAGGTGCCGTTGGTGGTCATCGACAGGTCGCGAATTTCCCGGATCGCCGCGAGCATCCGCACAAGCTCGACAATGCCGCGGCGCACCAACGGCTCGCCGCCGGTAAGTCGGACCTTACGGATGCCCAGAGCCACGGCGGCCCGAACCACCTCCAGAATCTCCTCAAACGACAGAATGTCTTCGTGCCGCAGTAACGGCACGCCTTCCGCGGGCATGCAATAGGTGCAGCGCAAGTTGCAGCGGTCCGTCACCGAGACCCGCAGGTAGTTGATCGTACGTCCGTAGGAGTCGAGCATGGTCTATTTCAAGGTTCACAAATGGGGACAGGCACCGTCGCCCGACCCAAGGGGGACAGTCCCCTGTCAATGTCCCTC
>JAJYGU010000372.1 GCA_021784975.1 Planctomycetota bacterium | reverse complement strand
GGACACGGGGTCGTCGACGTGGTCAGCGGCGCCTACTACTCCGACCGCGGCAAGCTCCGCGACCACCAGAAAGCCCAGGTCTACCAGATCATGTGCGGCAAAGGCCTGACGGTGTTCGCAGTTCGCCCCGGTTCGATCACCAAGTTCTGCATTCCCGAGATGCTCAAGCACGTCCAGAGCGGCATACGCTGGGTTAAAGAGCACGCCGCTGAGTACGGCATCGACCCGGCCCAGCTTGGCCTGACCGGGGCCTCGGCCGGCGGCAATCTGGCTACGCTGGCCATGGTCACGGCCGACGAGGCGACCCGTGTGAAGGCGGTGGCGGTCTTTTTCCCGCCCACCGACTTCCTCGACTGGGGCGGCAAGCGGCTGGATCGCTCGGCCGACGGCACGATCAGCAAACATTCCCTGGCGTATGCGTTTCCGCCGGGGCAAACGGCCGATAAGAAGCCGGAGGAGTTGGCGGAGGCCCTGGCGGCGATTTCGCCCGCCCGGCTGGTGAAGCCCGGCCTGCCTCCCTACCTCACCATTCACGGCGACGCCGACACGACCGTCCCTCTGCAACAATCGCAGAAGATGGTGGCGGAACTGAAGGCCAAGGGCAATTCGGCCGAACTGATCGTCAAGCCCGGCGGCACCCACCCCTGGCCGACCATCAACGAAGAGGTGGCGGTGCTGACCGACTGGCTGCTGAAACATCTGCTTGCCAAGTGAACATCACCATAAACGCTCGCTTTTGGCGCGGGACTTGGCCGCAACCAAACTAAGAATGCAAAATGAAAATTGCAAAATGAAAATTGCAAATTGCTGCCCTCGGCCAGAGCTTGTTCGGAAAGCAAGCTCGCACAGGTATGCTAGACAGAGGACTGTCTCGGGAGGGTTATTGCTCGCGGTGCTGGTGGTTGGCGTTGCGTTGCGGTGCCTGGCGGCCGAGGGCAAACGCGACCTCGTGGCTGTCCGGCCCATCCCCATCATCTTCGACACCGACATCGGCGACGACATCGACGACACCTGGGCGCTCACCTACCTGCTGAAATCGCCGCAATTCGAGGTGAAGCTGATCACCACCACCTGCGGCAAGGCGGAGTACCGCGCCAAAATCATCGCCAAGCTGCTGACTGCCGCGGGGCGCACGGACGTTCCCATCGGCTTGGGTGAAGGCGGCCGCGAGGGCGTCGGCGGCCAGCAACCGTGGGTGCAGGACTACAAGCTCGCCGATTATCCGGGCAAAATCTACCAGGACGGCGTCAAGGCGATGATCGAGGCGATCAACACCTCGCCGAAGCCGATGACGGTGATCTCCATCGGCCCCTTGCACACGCTCGCGGCTGCCCTCGATCGGGACCCGGAAATTACCACGAGAGCAATGTTTGTCGGCATGCAGGGCAGCGTCCGCAAGGGTTACGGCGGCGGCCCGGTATCGCCCGAGTACAACGTGAAGATCAATCCGGCGGCGGCTCGCAAAGTGCTTTCGGCCGCCTGGCGGCAGATCACCATCACCCCGTTGGACACCTGCGGCCGGGTCACGCTGTCTGGCCGGCGGTTCGAGACGCTCAAGCGCAGCCGCGATCGCGGCGTGCAAACATTATTGGAGAACTACCGCATTTGGGCGAAGAAGGCGACCGTCGGCGAGCTCCGGGCAAGCAGCGTCTTGTTCGATACGGTGGCAGTCTACCTGGCCAATCGCGGCCCAAGGCCGCTCATTGCCTTCGAGAGTCTCCCAATTGTGGTCAGCGACGACGGTTTCACCCGGATTGACCCGAAGGGCAAACGCATGGCGGTAGCCACCGCCTGGAAGGACCTCGACGGCTACGAAGACCTGTTGGTCCGCGTACTGACTGAGCAGAAGGGCAAAGGGAGATAAAGGACCAGACGCCATGTTCGTGGTCGACAACTATCCGCTGGCGGTAGCCTTCTGCATCGTCACCATGCTCTGTTGGGGCTCGTGGGCCAACGCCCAGAAGGCCGCCAGCCGGCGGTGGCGATTCGAGCTGTTCTATTGGGACTACGTGTTCGGCGTCCTGGTGGCGTCGCTGGTCTTTGCCTACACGCTCGGCACCTTTGGCCGCGGCGGCCGGAGCTTCTTGGCCGACGTGGCCCAAGCCAGTCCCATCGACCTCGGTTCGGCTTTTTGGGGCGGAGTGGTTTTCAACGCGGCCAACATCCTCCTGGTAGCCGCGATCGCCCTGTCGGGCATGGCGGTGGCCTTTCCGGTAGGCATCGGCCTGGCCTTGGTGCTGGGAGTGGCGATCAATTACTTCGGCGGTGATTTCGCCGGCAATGCCAACTTGCTCGCGTTGGGCGTTGCGCTGGTCACCGTCGCCATCATCCTCGACGCGATGGCCTACCGCAAACTCCATCACACGGCTGAGGGCGGAGTCGCAAAGGGGCTGGTGCTGGCGGTGCTCTGCGGCATTCTGATGTCGCTGTTCTACTTTCTGGTCGCCCGATCGATCGCCAAGGTTGAGGTTCGCGGCAGCCACGGGATGGAACTGGTGGCCGTTTCCGCCGAGAGTTTGCGGACGGGCACCCTGCAGGCCGGGAAACTGACCGCCTATACTGCCAATGTCGCCTTCGCGGTGGGGATCCTGCTAAGCAACTTCGTCTTGAACACAGCGATTATGATCCGACCCTTTGTGGGTACGCCGGTGCCGTTTTCCGACTACTTCAAAGGCGAACGCCGCGATCATCTTTGGGGGATTGCGGGCGGATGCGTTTGGGGCGTGGGCATGGGGCTGAATATCCTAGCCGCCGGAAAGGCGGGGGCGGCCGTTTCCTATGGCTTGGGACAAGGGGCGACCATGGTGGCCGCCTGCTGGGGCGTGTTTGTGTGGCGCGAGTTCCGCGCCGCCCCACGCGGCACCACGCCGCTATTGGCCTTAATGTTCCTCGGCTACCTTGCCGGGCTGGCGCTGGTGATCGTGTCGCGGGTGGTGTGACTCCTATGAAAAAGCCGCGAATCGTGGTCGTCGGCAGCGTGAACACCGATATGGTCGTGAAGGGCGATCGGCTGCCCGGGCCGGGCGAGACGGTCACCGGCGGGCAGTTCTACATGGCCGCCGGCGGCAAGGGGGCCAATCAGGCGGTGGCTGCTGCCCGACTGGGGGCAGAAGTCACTCTGATGGCCAAGGTGGGCCGCGATGTCTTCGGCGATCGGGCCGTTGAGGACTACCGCCGTGAGGGCATCCGAACGGACTGCATCCTTCGCGATGCGGGCACAGCCACCGGCGTGGCCCTCATCCTGGTCGATGGGCACGGCGAGAACCTGATTTCGGTCGCCTCGGGGGCCAATTACGCCTTGACGCCGCAGGAGGTCGCCCAGGCAGCCGATCGCATCCGTTCGGCCGACGCCTTGATGCTGCAACTGGAGATTCCCATGGAGGTGGTGTTCGCAGCGGCGCAGACAGCGGCCGAGGCCGGAGTGCCTGTCATTCTCGACCCCGCCCCGGCGGCGCCGCTGCCTGACGGCTTGCTGCCGAACGTCACCTACCTTACGCCCAACGAGTCCGAGGCCCAGCGATTAACCGGGATTGCGGTAAGCGACGAGCCGTCGGCCCGCCGTGCCGCCGAGCAGCTTCTGGCGGCGGGCGTCCGGCACGTGATTGTCACCCTCGGCCCAAGAGGCGCGCTGCTGGCCAGTGGCGAGGGCATGCTGATGATTGCCGGCGAACCGGTCGAGGCTACCGATTCCACCGCCGCCGGCGACGCTTTCAACGGCGGCCTGGCCTGGGCCTTGGGCCGTGGGCTGGCCTTGGATACCGCCGTGCGGCAAGCCTGCTGGGTAGGCGCCCTGTCGGCCACCCGTCTAGGCGCCCAGCCCTCGCTACCGACCAAGGACGAGTTGCAGGAATTCGCCAAACAGCGGAGTTATGAGGTTTAGGGCCGGGGAAGACTGTCACCGCCGAGCACACGAAAATAGAATTGAAAATTGTAAAATGAAAATTGAAAATTGTTGTCCTGCGCGACTGGCACAAACTGCTTCAATTTTCATTTTTCATTTTTCAATTTACAATCTTCAGTCCGAATCTTTCGGCGACATCGCCTGGGCCAATCAACAGAATAGGTAATTCCATGAGAATCCGCGTCTTGGCTCTTCTGTTTTCCGCTGCGACTGTCACGTCGCTCGCAGCCCAAGTCACTCCACTACCCGACAGGGTTCCCTGCGCCGTGCCCGATCGCCAGGACCGGCAGGTGCCCGACCGGGTCCATCTTTCCGGCATGCTGGGCGTGCGGATCGACCATAGCGCGCTCAACCGGCTCCGCGCAATGGACATCGACCGGCTGCTGGAGGGCTATCGCAAGCGGCCCGGCCGGCAGTCGTACGACGGCGAGCACGTGGGCAAGTGGCTGCACGCCGCCACTTTGGCTTGGGTGTATACCGGCGACGCCAAGCTTCGCGCCAAACTCGATCACACCGTCAGCGAACTGGTCCGCTGCCAAGAGGCCAACGGCTATCTTGGCACCTATTTGCCTGCCAAGCGTTGGACCGAGTGGGACGTCTGGGCCCACAAGTACAATCTCATCGGCCTGTTGACCTACATTCGTTACACGGGCAACAGGCAGCCGCTTTCGGCCTGCCGCAAAATGGGCGACCTGCTTTGCCGCACCTTTGGCGACGAGCCCGGCAAACGCGACATCATCCAAGCCGGCGAGCACGTCGGCATGGCGCCCACCAGCGTCTTTGAGCCCATGGTGTGGCTGTATCGGATCACCGGCGACAAGAAATACGCCGACTTTTGCCGGTATATTCTGCGGGCGTGGGAACAGCCCAACGGCCCGCACATCGTCTCCCGCTTGCTGGCTGGCAAAGGCGTCGACCAGGTGGGCAACGGCAAGGCCTACGAAATGCTCTCTTGTCTGAACGGCATGCTCGAATGGTATCGCACCGTAGGCGATCCGCAATTGCTGCAAGTCGCCTTGAATGCCTGGAACGACATCGTGCGCAATCGCCTCTACATCACCGGCACGGCCAGCGCCGGCGAGCTTTTCCACGGCCTGTACGAGCTTCCCAACACCGGCGAGGTGGGCGAGACTTGCGTGACCGTCACCTGGATTCAATTCAACGGCCACCTGCTGCGGCTCACTGGCGAGGCCCGCTTCGCCGACGAGCTGGAACGCTCCGTCTACAACCAGCTCTGCGGGGCCCAGCGGCCCGACGGCCGGGCATGGGTCTATTACTGCCAGATGGAGGGCAAGAAGCCCTACACCTCGAGTCTCGACGGCCAGTGCTGCCTGTCGAGCGGCCCGCGCGGGTTTGCCCTGGTGCCCACCTTCGCCATCACCACCGATGGCGACGGCGTGGTGGTCAACTTCTTCAACCCGGGCGTAGCCAACCTGCGGCTCCGCGACGCAGCGCCGGTGAAGATTGGCATCGAAACCGGCTATCCGTACTCGGGAAAAGTTGCGATCAACGTCGATCCAGCCGAGCCGCACGAGTTTGCCGTCAAACTCCGCGTGCCGAAGTGGTGCTGCCCAGCTTTGCTGCAAGTGAACGGTCAGGCGGCCGATACGAAACCGGCTGCCGATGGTTATGCGGCCTTGCGGCGGACTTGGAAGCAGGGTGACAGGATCGAGTTGACTCTCGCGCTCGAACCGCGCCTGGTGCTCGGCGATCACCTGAACGCCGATCGAGCCGCGGTGCTCTATGGACCGCTGGTCTTGGCGGCCGATCGCGCCCTGAGCGAGGGCCATGACATCAACACGCTCAAGCTGGCTTCGGCCGACTTGGACAAGCTGCAAGTCACGCCGGAGCCGGCGCCGACCGCGCTCAAGACCTGGCCCGGCGAGGAGGTGTTCCGCGTTAACGCGATTCTGCGGCGCGGGTCCACGCCGCTCCAGATTTGCCTGGTGCCGTTCGCCGATGCTGGCGCGGTGGGCGATACCTTCTACCAGGTATGGCTGCCACTGCCCACGGCCAAGGCTACAGCAGCAGGTCTGCCACTCCCACCGCCAGCAGCCCCAGGCTCACCACCGCGTTGACCCAGAAAAACGCCTGGTTCACCCGGCTGAGGTCCTCGGGCCGGACCAGCCAGTGTTCGTACACCAAGAGCAGGGCGATGGCGGCCACGCCTATAAGGTAGATCATTCCAAAGCCGTGGTACACCAGCGGCAGCAGGAACAGCAGCACCGCCATGGTGAAATGGCAGACGGCCGCCAATTGCAACGCCGCGGCGACGCCGAATCGGGCCGGTACGCTTCGCAGCCTCATCCGCACGTCGAAATCGTAGTCCTGGCAGGCGTAGATCATGTCGAAGCCCGCCACCCAGAGTAGTACGGCCGCCCCCAGCACCACCGGTGCCCAGGCCACCTCGGCACGAATGGCCACCCATGCCCCCAGCGGGGCCAGCATGAGCGCCGCCCCCAGCCAAGCGTGCGAAAGCACCGTGAACCGCTTGGCGTAGCTGTAGCCGAACAGGAATGCCAACACCGGCCCCGCCGCGTAGAGCGGGATCGGATTTCGCGGCAGAAACAAGAGCGTGCTAGCCACAAAACCGATGCCGCACAACGCGGTGAACAGCCTAACACTGCCGAGACTCAGCAGGCCGGTCGGCAAATGCCGCATTCGCGTGCGTGGGTTGATCGCGTCGATCTGCCGGTCCGCGATGCGATTGAAGGCCATGGCCGCGCTGCGAGCAAACACCATGCACAGCAAAATGCCCGCCAGATCGAACCAGCGAAACTGTTCGGGCGGCACTGCCCGTGCGTTGGACGACCAGGCCATGGCCGCCGCCAGCAAGGCGAAGGGCAAGGCGAACAAGGTGTGGCTGAAGCGGATCAGTTCCAGGAAGCGGCGCATGGCTGGGGCGGCATGTATTTATCGGTGGCCGAAGCAATACAAGTTGCCGGCGTCGTTGCCGATCACCAGCCGCCGGCCGGCCACGGCCGGCGAGCCGATAATCGCCCCGCCGGCCTCGAACCGCCAGAGCGGCTTGCCGCTGCGGAGGTCGATCGCATAGAGCCGGCCGTCGGCCGAGCCGACGAACACCCGCCGCCCAACCACCACCGGCGAGCTATCGACTCGACCCTTGGTGCAGAACGACCATAACGGCTTGCCGGTGGCCGGATCAAAGGCGTGAACCTGCTTGTCGCGCGAGCCGACGATGGCCGCTTGCGGCGTCACCGCGGCCGAGGATCGGAAGGCGGCGCCATGCTTGGCATCGCAGTAGCTCCAGAGCACCTTGCCCCCGATTGCCGATGGAGCGGTCGCGGCCGTGACTCCTGACGGTGCGGGAGACCGTGGCTTCCTCGGGACCGCGCCGTCGGCTGGCGGCAGTGCGATGGCAAAGAACTGGTTGCCTTCCGTGCCGACGAAAATGGTCTGGTTCAGAATCGCCGGGGCGCAACCGGTGGGGGCGAGGATATCGACTTCCCCGATCTCCTTTCCCTGCCTGAGATCGACGACGTGCAGATGTCCGTCGCAGCCGGCCACGAAACCGCGTTGGTCGATCACGGTGGGAAAGCAGCGGACCTGGTCGGGGCTTTCAAACTTCCACCGCAGTTTGCCCGAATTGGCGTCCAGGCAATACAGGTGGGTGTCCTGGGAGCCGAAGAGCACCTGGTTGCCCTGGAAATTCGCGCTGGAATCGATCTCGCCCTCGGCCTCGAAATCCCAGCGGGGCTTGCCGGTGGCCGCCTCGATACAGTGGAAGTGCCCGTCCGTATCGCCAACGTACACCAAGCCATTTCGCACCGCCGCTGAAGCGGTGAAACTTGACGAGGTGGGCAACACCCACCGCTTCTTGCCGTCGGCCAGATTCACGGCAAAGAACTGGCCATCGGTGCTGCCGATGTAGATCACGCCGTCGACGATTGCCGCCGTCGATTCAAATCCGCCGTTCTCATCGGTGAAGGTCCACAATAGATTCAGCTCTTGCGGCAGGTCGACGCTAGCCACCCCGCTGGCCCGCGGATCCCCGCGGAACAAAGGCCAGTCGGCCGCCGGGGAAGCTTGACCAGGGGCGGATGAGACTCCGGGATCCTGAGAGTTGCCGGCGGGGGCTGATCCCTGGGAGGCGCGACCGGCAGGGTGGCCATCCGGCGGGTTCGTACCGCAAGCCGTCAAGGAGATCGCGATGGCCAGCAGCAACAGACAACGTGTTGGGCGCGAGCGGCCAGTTGGTGACGCCCCGGCGGGGCTGAGCGGCATGGCGTCCGAATAACGTGGACAATTCTCGTGGCCAACGGCACTGTAGGGAACGCCCTCTGCGGCGTTCCGGGCTTCGGAGAACAAGCGTCTTTCTTCCTTCTACGCAGCGCCACAGAGGGCGTACCCTACAGCCGCAATCGTTCGAGTTCGACCGCAAGCTACGGCGAGTTCGGAGCGCTGGCTGGATTCGAGGTGGCGCTGAGTTGCGAAAGGACTTGCAGCAGCCCGTTCAAGTGGGCCATCCGCGGGCCGAACCGATCGACGAACTCGTTCAGCATGAATTCGCCGTCGAGGAGGTTT
>JAJYGU010000030.1 GCA_021784975.1 Planctomycetota bacterium | reverse complement strand
CGGCTCGCCGGCCCAGCGGCAGCAAACCCTGGCGTCCGTCGAGCGCGAGTTGCCGCGGGTCGTAACCGGCCTGGTGGATGCCCTGGCCGCGCGAGGAAAGTACGAATCGCCCTGGCCCGACCTGGCGCTGTCGAACCCCATGGTGGACCACCCCAGCTCGACGCGGCTGATGTCCGACGACGGCCGGATGGCGCTGGTCCTGTTGAAACTGGTCAAGGACGATCGGCGCGGTTTTGCCCGGAACAACGAGTCGATCGTCGCCCTCCGCCGGCTGACCGGCGAGGTGATGGCCCAGCACCCCGGAGTCAAGATCGGGCTGACCGGCCTGCCCATCATCGAATACGACGAGATGCGCTCCAGCGAGCAATCCATGACGGCGGCCACCGTCCTCTCCTTCCTGGGCGTGCTGGCGGTCATTGTGGTAGCCCTGGGAGGCTTGCGCCATTCGTTGCTGGCCATGGTGGCCCTGGTGGTGGGCATGGTCTGGGCCTGCGGATGCGTCACCCTTAGCGTGGGCTACGTCACCATCCTCAGCATCGCCTTCGGCTCGATCCTTTTCGGGCTGGGGATCGACTACGGCATCTACTACGTCACCCGCTATTTGCAGCTCCGCGAAACCGTGGCCTCGCCCGCCGAGGCCCTGGTGGCGGCGGCCATCACCGCCGGGCCGGGCATTACCACCAGCGCCGTCACGTCGGCAATCTCCTTCTTTGCCGCCGGTTTCACCGAGTTTCCCGGGGTGGCCCAGTTGGGGATGGTCGCCGGCGCCGGCATCATGCTCTGCTGGCTGGCCCAGATGACGGTGCTGCCGGCCATGATCTGCCTGCTGGATGCGGAAGGCATCCGCTGCAACCTGCCCGCCCCGCTGAACTTGAAGTCCATGCTCTATCCGCTATTTGCCATGCCGCGGTTTGCCCTGGGGCTGACTGCCCTGGGCACGCTGGTCTTGGCCGCCGGCATGCAGTATCTCCGCTACGACTATAACTTGCTGCACATGCAGCCGGCCGGCCTGGAAAGCGTCGAGTTGGAGCGCAAGCTGACCCAGCAGACCAACAACAGCTCTTGGTTCGCTCTGTCGCTGGCGAAGACGCCGGCAGAGGTGATGGCCAAGAAGGATGCCTTCTTGAAGCTGCCCAGCGTGGCTCGGGTGGAAGAGGTGGCCAGCAAGTTTCCCAGCGAGGTCGGTCAAAAACAGCCGCTGGTCGAGGACATTCACCGCCGGCTGGCGCATCTGCCCCTGCAACCGCCGTCCATCGCGGTCACTCCGCCGGCCGAACTGGATCGCATGCTGGCCGGCATGGAGCCGATGCTGGCGCCGGCGGCCAACGCCGCCCAGGCCGCTGCCGGATTGCGCCAGGTCCGCGAACTGCTCCGCCGATTGACGCCGGCCGAGTATCAACAGCGGATCGGCGAATACCAGCAAGCCGCGGCCGCTGATCTGCTGGCCCGTCTGCGGACGTTGCAGGCCGTTTCCTTCCCCCAGCCGCCGCGCCTGGCCGACCTGCCCGAGGGCGTCTTGGTGCGAGCGGTCGGCAAGACCGGCCGCTACCTGCTGCGGGTCTACAGCAAGAACAACATCTGGGATGTGGACGCCAACACCGAGTTTGTCCATCAGGTGCGGAGCGTGGATGCCGAGGCCACCGGCAATCCCTTGCAGGTCTACGAGGCCTCGCGGCACATGAAGCGGAGCTTCGAAAATGCCGCCTGGTACGCCCTGTTGGCCATCGTTCCGGTAGTGCTGTTCGACTTCCGGCGGCTCAGCCACAGCCTGCTGGCCGCTTTGCCGATGGGAGTGGGCATGTTGCAGACCTTCGGATTGATGGGCCTGCTGGACATCCCGCTGAATCCGGCCAATATGATCGTGCTGCCGCTGGTGTTGGGGATCGGCATGGAGGGCGGCATCAACCTGGTCCACGACCTGAGGACCCAAGGCCGCCGTTATCGCGGCGCCGGCAACGACGTGCTGGTGGCCGTGGCCGTCAACGCCCTGACTACCATGGTAGGCTTCGGGGCCTTGATGATCGCCAGCCACCAGGGCCTGCAAAGCCTGGGCCGGGTGCTGACCATCGCCATGGGCTGCTGCCTGCTGAGCTCGCTGATCCTGCCGAACTTGCTGTCGGTAGGCGGATTCGCGGGCAAGTCGGGAGACGACTACGACGAATCCGAGGCCGACGATGCCTGGGACGAGGAAGCATCCGGATCGGCAGGCGAGTACGCCGAAGAGGAAGGCGATCGGTACGTCGCCCGCGTGGCCTGAGCATACCGTTTGTCATCCTGAGCGCAGCGAAGGATCCACGACGGGTGGCCCCGATAGCTTTGCTATCGGGGCGGCGCAGCCGCATGAGAACCAGTCAGTTCCCTCTTGTGCCTTCGGCACCCCGATAGCAAAGCTATCGGGGCCACCCGGGGCAGGATTTGCGGAACGGGACAGAGCCCGTTCCCTACAGGCTACTCCTGTGCCTCGGGCACCCCGATCGCACGGGCATCAGGCCCAGCCGGGGCTGTCGCACCGGCTTCCAGCGCGGGGCTGCTTGCCCACAGCCGGTTAATCACCCAGATCACTGCCAGGCTGCTGACGACAAACACCCCGGCCAAGATGCCCGCGTACTTCAAGTTTCCGTAGAGATAGTTGCCGACCATGAACAGCGACGACCAGATCATCGTGCAGCCGGCCACCCAGCCCAACAGGGCCAGGGGGATGTTGGTGTGGTCGGCGGCCGCCAGTTCTTCGGGCGTAAACTGCACCGCTTGCTGGATCGGCCGCCAGCCCGGCCCAAAGGGCCGCACCTTGCGGTAGAAGTCGATCAGTGTCTGGCGATCGGTATTCAGGGAACTGATGAAGGCGGCCGCCAGCCAGCAGACCGTGGTGAACGCCACGGTATACAGGAGCTCTCGATCGGTGCTGAGCTGCCACTCGGCTGGACCGAATTTCTTCATCAGCAGCCAAAACACCGAGATGCCGAAGGAGCTGACCATGGCCACCACCTCGCACCAGGCATTGATCCGCCACCAGAACCAGCGGAGCAGGTAGAGCAGGCCGGTGCCGGCGCCGACCTGGAGGATGATATCGAAGGTGTCTTTGGCGGTGTCGAGCACGAAGGTCAAGCCGCCGGCGCAGAGGAACAGGGCCACCGTGGCCAGCCGGCCCATCAGCACGTAATGCTTCTCGCTGGCGTCCCGGTTGAAGAAGCGGCGGTAGAGGTCGTGTACCAGATAGGAAGCCCCCCAGTTCAAGTGCGTTAAGATCGTCGAGGAATTGGCGGCGATCAGCCCGGCCACCATGACCCCGATCCAGCCCGCCGGCAGGAACTTGAGCATGGCCGGAAAGGCGATGTCGTGGCCGATCAGCGCCGGAGGGAGATGGGGGAACGCCTTCTGAATATCCGAGAGTTGCGGATAGACGAGAATGGAGCAGAGGCCCACGATGATCCAGGGCCAAGGGCGGAGGCAATAGTGGGCCACGTTGAAGAACAGCACTCCGCCCAGAGAGTCCTTCTCCGACTTGGAGGCCAACATGCGTTGGGCCATGTAGCTGCCGCCGCCCGGCTCCGCGCCGGGATACCAGACCGCCCACCACTGCACCGCCAGCGGCATGATGAACACCGCCACCGCGATGTTCCAGTGATTGGTGAAGTCGGGCAAGATGTTGAGGTATTTGATCCCGCCGGGACCGGAGAGCCGCGACAATTTATCGACCATCCCCTGCAAGCCGCCCACCTGCGGCAATTGGACCGCGAAATAGGCGGCCGCAATTACCGCCGACATCTTGATGAAGAACTGCACCGAGTCGATCACCAGCACGCCCCACAGCCCGGAATGGGCGGCAAACACCACGTTCAGCACCCCCACGAAAAGCAGCGTCTGCCAGCGATCCAGCCCGAACAGGACCGCCGCGATCTTGCAGGCGGCCAGATTCACGCTGGCCATAATCATGCAATTGAAGAAAAAGCCCAAATACACCGCCCGGAAGCCGCGGACCAACCCGGCCGCCTTGCCCGAATAGCGAATCTCGTAAAACTCCAGGTCGGTCATCACTCCCGAGCGCCGCCACAATTGGGCGTAAAAGAAAACGGTGGCCACCCCGGTGAGCACAAAGGCCCACCAGCACCAATTCCCCGCCACCCCCTGGCGGCGAACAATGTCGGTCACCAGGTTCGGGGTATCGCTGCTGAAGGTGGTGGCCACCATCGAGATGCCGGCCAGCCACCAGGGTACCGAACGTCCCGAGGCGAAGAACTCGGCGGTGCCTTTGGCCGCCCGCTTGCCGAAGAACAACGCGGGCACGAAGCAGATCAACAGCGACACGACGATGATCGCCCAATCAATCGCGTGGAGTTGCATGGGGTCCCTTCAGCAATCCGCGCACCTGCATCCACTCCTTCAGCCGCTCCGGCCAGCTCGAAGTGCCCGGGTACTTGGCGGCCAGACCCACTCCGTGCGGGCCCGATTGATAGATGTGCAGCTCCGCCGGCACGCCTGCCCGCCGGCAGGCCAGGTAGAACTGCACGCTGTTCTCCGCCGGCACGGTTTGGTCTTCGTCGGTGTGAAACAGGAACGTCGGCGGCGTCTCGGCGGTCACCTGCTTCTCGTTCGACAGGCTGCGGACCAACTTGGGATCGGGGTGCTTGCCGAGGAGATTCTCCTGCGAGCCGCGATGGGTATACGGCTCGCCCAAGGCGATCACCGGGTAACAGAGGATCAGAAAATCCGGCCGGCAACTGACCCGTTCGATCGGATCGTCGGCCTGGGGATTTCCGCGGTCGAAATGCGTGCCGGCGGTGGAGGCCAGGTGCCCGCCCGCTGAAAAACCGATGATCCCGATGCGATCGGGCGCGACCTGCCACTGGGCGGCCCGCGCGCGGACGGTGCGGAGGGCCCGCTGGGCATCCTGCAACGGGGCCGGATACCGGTAGCCGCGGCCATGATGGCGATATTCCAGCATGAAGGCGGCCACCCCGAAGCAGTTGAACCATCGGCCGAACTGGCGGCCCTCGTGATCGACCGCCAGACCCTGATATCCGCCGCCGGGACAAATGACCACCGCCGCTCCGTTTCGCTCCGGCGGCGGGGGGAGGAAGACGGTTAAGGTCGGCTTGTCGGCCGGCCGATCCCCTTTGGCCCCTGGAGCGCCGTGCGGCCAGAGCAACTCCACCCTTGGCTCGTTTGCCTGGACGGGTCCGCTTATCAATAACAGGACCGCAGTGATAAGAACCACCGCACAACACCTCGGCAAACCGGTCGCATGGTGCTTCACTTGTAGGTCTCCTCAAGACTCTATCCGGCATTCGACTCTTGCGCAGTGCTCAAGGTAGCGGATTGTCGCGCGATGTGCAAGTTGGGCCGCGGGCCGCTGAGCCGAGGGGTTATCTTGACGCATGATAGGGGACCGATATCCTACAATACGAGCGGGAGGAATATTGTTATGACTGCTCCACTCCTCGAACTCGAAGGCACCTGGGCGGAGATTACCGCGCAGATACCCGACTTTGCGGGCAGGAAGCTGCATGTCCTCGTGTATCCTGCCGACGAAACCAGCACCCTAGCAGCCGACACCCGTTCCATCGCTGAAGTCTTGGCGCAGATTGCGGCGACCATTCCTGCCGCAGAGCTTGCCAAACTTCCGCCAGACTTCACCGACCATACCCCTTGACACTGATGCCCGAGCGGCCGTAAGCGGTTCATCCTTGATCGGAGAAATGCGAGGGCGGTAGGCAGTTACATTGTGACCCCAAACTGATCCACTACCGCAATGCAGGCTCCCGGCAGGATCGCGATGGCTGGGAGGAAAACGCGACCGCCGCCAGTGCAGACCCGGCGGCGGCCGGTTTCAAGCCGGGGAGCCCCCTCCTTCTGCCTCAGGCACCCGCGGCACGCCGAAGCGATCGGCCAATTCGTTGGCAAGATTGAGGTACGTCCGGCAAGTCTGGGGGTTGAATTTCTCGCGCTCGACCCGCTGGAAGGCGGCCATCAGCCCTTCTTGATCCTTTTCGGTCAGGCGATGATTGGCGGCCGGAAACAGGCACATGTCTTCCTTGCGAATGTGCTCTCTTAGCAGGTTCAGGTAGCTCTGGCCGTGTTGGATGAACCATTTCATCGCCTCGCGGTCGCCGCCGCCGGCCGGCTCGATGGCCGTCTCCATGCCCTGGAGGTAGAGCCGGCCAAGGGCATGCTCGCGGAGCATGACCATCACCGGGCTGCACCCGCCGGAAAAGCCGTTGGCCTGCATGACCGGAAAGAGCTGGGCCTCTTCCTTGCCGTGATGCCAGCGATCGGCGTAGCCGCGGAAGAATTCGATGGCCTGTCTGGCCGACTGGGCGTCCAGCCTATTCTCGCTCGTGCATTGTTCCAGAATTTTTTCCAGACAGTTGAGCACCTGCTCGATGACGCGGTGCTCGCGAACCAGGATGTCGGTGGGTAGCATGATTACTCCTCTTGCTGATCGAGGGCATGTAACAAAGGACATTCCGCGGTGGTGTGGCCACCGCAGGCGGAAGTCAATTTTGCCAAGGCTCTCTTCATTTCTTGTAGAGAGCGAACCTTGTTTTCGATATCGGCGATCTTGGCCTCGACGCGGCGTTTCACGTCGGCAGCCGGCATAGACGGATCGCGCCGCAAGGAAAGCAACTCCTTGATTTCTCTCAGCGTGAAGCCGAGGTCCTTGGCCCGGCGAATGAACCCCAATCGGGAAACCACTTCCTCGTCGTACTCTCGATAGCCGGTCAACCGGCGCGGCGGCTCCTCGATCAACCCTTGCCGCTGGTAGAAGCGTACCGTCTCGACACCCACGCCCGCCCGCCGGGCAACCCGCCCGATGGTCAGCGGCCTTACCGTTGCGTGCCTCACGGAATAATCTCCTCGCTAGGGATATTATTGGGTCTGTACTATACTACGGGGACAAGTGTGTAACTTACTGTATTTCTTGGAGCCAAACGCCGCCGCTGTCAAGACCACTGAGCCCGCGTTTTTCTGGACGCTTGAGCAGATCTGGCTTTCTGGACTCGGAGGGTGTTCAGACCAACGATCCTCCCAACCTTCAACTAACCAACTTAACTAATTATCAACCTGGACGCGGCCCGGGGCCTTGATCCAGATCAAAGATGCCTCTGGCCGAGGGCGGTACAATTCGGGCATGAGCGACCCCACCCTTGGCCTCGACGGCCAGACCATGACTGCCGAGTCAAGCAAGTGCCTATGGGTCGTGCGATGACATCAAAATCACTGCTGCTCCTCACGGCGATCCCTGTTGGCCTGTTAGCAGGGATCGGCGCCTACACCTTCAATTATGCGGAAGGGCTCTCGTACTTCTCGACCGACCCGAAAGCCTGCGTCAACTGCCACATTATGAACGATGAATACGATTCCTGGCGAAAAGGCCCGCATCACGCGGTCGCCGTGTGCGTCGATTGCCACCTTCCGCATGATCTGATCGGCAAGTATCTTGCCAAGGCGTCCAACGGCTACCACCATTCCGCGGCGTTCACGTTCCAGGATTTTCACGAACCAATTCTCATCAAGCCGCGCAACGCACAGATTCTTCAGGAGAACTGCCTCCACTGTCATGGAGACTTCGTTCGCCAGATCGTGCAGGGTGCTAAGACCGACGCGGATGCCGTACAATGCGTCCACTGCCACGCGGGCGTGGGCCACGGCGCACGGCGCTAGGAATCAGGAATCATAAGGTGTCTGCCATGAATCAAGCGCACCCTCAGCAACCTCGAAAATTCGGCCGTTGGACGCTGGGCTTTCTGGCCGTGGTCGTGATGACCGGCGTGGCGGCGGCGCTGGTCACTGGGCTGCTGGTCAATATCTTCCGTCGCAAGGAAGAGGCGCGAAATCCTTACCTGAAACTCGTGAATGTCACTGAAGACACGACCGACCCGGCGCCCTGGGGAATGAACTGGCCGCGCGAGTACGACCAGTACAAGCGTACGGCCCAGGCGTCGCATACCAACTTCGGCGGCGGCGACGCCCCAGCCTCCCGGGAGAAGGCCGAGCGCGATCCGTGGCTCACTCGCATGTTCGCCGGTTACGCCTTTTCATTGGACTACCGCGACCGCCGCGGTCATGCCTACATGCTCCTCGACCAGGAAAAGACCCGTCGCGTCACCGAGCGTCCTCAGCCCGGCTCCTGCCTGCACTGCCATGCGTCGATCGTCCCTACCTACCGTAGGGCGGGCGGCGGCGACGTGATGAAGGGCTTCGAGAGGGTTTGCGGCATGAAGTACCAGGACGCTCTGGACTTGGTAACCAAAACCGGCTCGGAAAATCCCCTGCCAAGCCTCGCGGGCCAGGATTTCCAACATGTGGAAGGCGCACACCCTGTAAGCTGCGTTGATTGTCACGATCCGTGCACCATGGAATTGCGAGTGACTCGTCCGGCGTTCATCAACGGAATCAAGGCCCTCAAGAAACATCAGGGAATTGAGGATTATGACCCGAACCGTGACGCCACTCGCCAGGAAATGCGGTCTTTTGTCTGCGCCC
>JAJYGU010000452.1 GCA_021784975.1 Planctomycetota bacterium | reverse complement strand
GACCATCAGCCAGATTCCCCTGCGATGCATGGCAACTCCTCGCTATGCTGTGAAGTCTGCCCGTTTCCGAGACGTCTTTGAGCGGCGACTTGTAATGCAAATGTCGTGGCGACGCAAGATCAAGCCGGTACCGAATTCGGTGTCAAACGGCGCGCAGAGCGGACGATTTCATTCTTGTGGCCGGGCACCGTGCGCAGCACGATCGCCGCAAAAATCGGGACAGTCCCAGAGATCAGCCTGACCGGCGTCCATCCCCCCCACCTTGACGGCTACCCTTCGTTGGCTTCCGGTGGTATCGTTCAACTTGAAACCCCGTTTTCACCATTACCCGCAGTGCTGCGCCCGCTGAACATCTTGGCAATATTCCTCCTCGCCGCGCCGGCGGTCGGCGACGGCGCTCCACCGACCGGCGCAACATCCACAGCTAAGCCAGCGGGCCGCCTACAGCAGTTGAAGGTCGAGGTCGCCCGGCTGATCGGCGAGCTGGATAGTGAGCGGTTCGATGACCGCCGGGCGGCGGCTGCCCGATTGGAGACTATGGTGGGCCAGCCGGAACTGGCCCCTTGGTTGTCGGCCGAGTTCCGCCGATGGTTATTGCGGGCGGACATTTCGTTTGAGGTCCGCTGGCGCTTGGAGCAGTGGGTTCGCCGCCTGCCGCCTACCCCGTTGCCGCCGGCCGCTTCAGTGTCCGACGCGGAACTCGATCGGGTGGTGCGGCAGTTGGACGATGAGTCCTACGCGGCCCGCCGCGGCGCCGTAGAGCGGCTGGAATGGCTGTTGAGCAATCCGAAGCTGGTGGGTCCGCTTTTGCTGCGGCTGAAGCGGCGGCTGGCCGACACGGCTCAGCCGGCCGACGCCGAAGGTCCGCTGGAGTCAGCCTGGAAACGTGCGTGGGGGGCGTGGTTGTTGAGCGAGCCGTCGGCCTCGAGGCTGCCGCCGGCCAGCGATGAGCAGATCCGCCAGTGGGTCGACGATTTAGCCCGTCCCACCCCGGCGGGCAAGAGACCGGGGCGGTGGCGCCTGCATCGCACCGCCCGCCGCGAGTTGCTGGTGCTGCTGGCCAGCGACCGCTGCACGCCGCGCGTGGTCCAGGCCTTGCAGGCGCGGCTGGATCAGGGACTAGAAGCAGCGGCCGCAGGGCGATTGCAAGACCTACTTGATCTGACCAAGCCGGCTATGGTGGCCGAATACTGGTACGGCCGCCGGCATCTGGGTGAGCAACACCTCATCGTAGGGGTGCCCCTGATGTCACCCGGGGCCACCCGGCCCAGCTACTTTGATCGTGTGGATGAGCACACGGCGCATTGCGTCAGCGGCAATTCGCTTTCGCCCGGCGATTATCCGGTGGGCGTGGCCTTTCCGCACCCCAAGCAGCCGGGGGCGATGTTTCACCTGGTCAACTTGCCGACGCCGCGGCGCCGCCTGGCCTACGCCTACTACGTGCAAACCGACCAGGCAACGCGGCTGGCTGCCCTGAGCCGCCGCACTCTCGATCGGTTTTTGGCAGACAAGCATCTGCTGACCGAGCCGGAATTGCAGATGCTGGCCGGTCTCGACCCGAGGGAAGTGTCGCGATTTGCGGGCCGATACTTTTTGCTGGTCGAGGACGGCCCGCAAACCGGTCCGCCTGCCGCCGTGACGGGTGGACAACCCAGCCGGTTTGGCAGGATCTGCGCTCAACTGGCGATCGACGGCACCCAGGAGGCCACTGCCGGTTTGACGGAAGCCATCGCCCAGCGACGGTTTCTTCCCCCCACGCCGGCCTCGCCCTACCGGCTCGAGTGGCTGGCAGCCCTGTCCCTCGCCACTCGCGATCCGTGGCGGGGGGTCGACGAATGGCTAGCCGGGCAGATCGGCAACCAGGATGCCCTCCGGGAAAGTTCCAGTGCCCACCGGCCACCGACGCCGGACGAGGACGATGATTCCGCGGGAAAGGCGGCGCCGCGTGCAAGCCGCACGTTGCCGGCTGCGGAAATCGGGGCCACTGCCGCTGCCCTCTTGCTCAAGCGGCACGGAGAGCGTCCCGCCGATTTCAAACTCGTGCCGATCCACGACCCCTTGATGCTTAGCCTGCACCTTGACGGCTATCGCTTCCAGAGCCCGCAGTCGCCGGCTCGCGTGCAGCAATGGTGGAACCGCCAACCGCGCTCACCGCAGCCGTCAAGCCGAGATCACCAGTAGCCGTTGCGAGCTCTCCAACGGGACGTACAAGTCGGGCGGGCTCTGGATCACTCCATCCGGCTGTTCGACGGCCACGATCTGCAGACCGTAGCGGCTGCGGAACTGGGATTCGTGGATGGACTTGCCCAGCACCTCCAGCGGCACCATCAACCGCTTGACTTGGGGACCGTGGCCGTTGGTGACCGCCATCAAGAGGTGGTCCAAGCGGGCCTCTTCCTCGATGGCCAGCAGCCCCTTGTGCTCGCCCAAGGCGATTTCCTTCATGCTGTGGATCCGCTCGACCAGGGTGTCGAAGATGGTCCGCCGGCTCACCGCCCCCAGAAAGTAATGGGGCGGCTCGCGGGAGACTACCGGCAGGACCGCACGCTGGCTATTGCGAAACACTTCCAAGGCGTCGTAGAGGCTGCGGTCGGGGGTGAGGGCATGGGTTTGCTCGTTCATGATATCGTGGGCGATCACCACCCGGTTGAGCTGGGAGTTGCAGAGGACATGGGCCAGGTCGGGCACGGTGATCACGCCCAGCAGGCGCCGGTCCCGGACCACCATGAAGGCCGGCTGTTGTCCCGGCTTAAGTTGCTGGACCAGTTGATTCAGGTGGGTGTCCGGAGGAACGACGGGGCTGCCGTCGACCTCGACCAGTTCGCCGATTCGCGACGACTCCAGCAAGCGGACGACCACGTCGGCGGTGTGGATCGGCGATTCGACGCTCGACGGAACCTGCTCGTCCAGCAGCCCCCAGCGGCGTCCGATCAGGTAGGCGGTCACGCAAACCAGCATAATCGGGACGATCAGGCCGTAGCTTCCGGTCATCTCGACGATCATAACGATGGCCGCCAGCGGGACCCGCATACTGGCCGCCAGCACCCCGCCCATGCCCACCGGGATGAGCGCTTGCCGCAGCGGCTCGGGGAACATGCCGGGCACGAGGGCCTCGCAGATCGCCCCCAGCGCGGCCCCGGCAAAGCCCCCGATGGCCAACGCGGGCCCCAACGCCCCGCCCGCCCCGCCGCTGCCGATCGTGCAGGCGGTTGCCATACATTTCACTAGGACCAGGGCGCCAAACAAAGCGGTCCACCACCACCACGAATGGGCGGCCCCGCCGGCAAACACCGACCCGTCCATGATTGCGCGAACGAAATCATAGCGGGCATCCATCACCTGGGGCAGAAAACAGGCCAACCCGCCGGTGGCCAAGCCCCCAACCGCCGGCCATAGCCACCGTGGAAGCCGGCCGACGCCTTTCACCCAGCGGACGAAGCGGAAACTCAGCCCGAAAAAGATCGCCGTCAGACCACATACCACCCCCAACGCCAAGAACAGCACCAGTTCCAACGGCGACCGGAACAACAAGCTCGCGCACCCGCGAACCAGGAACTTGTCCTGGCCCAACAGGGCCATGAAGGTGGAGTGGCCCATCACCGAAGCGACCAGCGAGGGCATGATCGCATCGGTCTCGTAGTCCGGTTCACTATAAAGCACGCTGATGGCGAACAGGGCCCCGCCCAGCGGGCAATGGAAGATCGCCCCGATGCCCGACGCGCAGCCCGCGATTAACAGCACCCGCCGCTGGGCAGGCGACACGTGGAACAGCTTTCCACACAGGGATCCGATGGCGGCCCCCAAGGCCGCGATGGGGCTTTCCGGCCCCGCCGAGCCTCCGCAGGAAATAACCACCACCGAGGCAGCCGCCTTGACGGTTGGCCCCCGCAATTCCAACTCGCCCCGCTGCCGGTGAAATGCCCGAATCATCGCATTCGCCCCCTGGCGGGTGAATGTCGGGCACAGCCACATGACTATCAAGGCCGAGGCCAGTCCGCCGACCGCAGGCAAGATGAGGACCAGCGGATGAAACGCGAAAATCTCCCCGACGTCCAGCGGGGCGACCCGACCAATGACCGCGTCGATCCCCTTCTCGAGGCTCCAATCCAGCGCGGCCGCCGACAGCCCGGCCACGACGCCGGTCAGACTGGCCAACCCCAGGAGCCATAGCCAAGTTCCCACCGGGTTGGGCAGGTTGGCGGGTTTCACCTTGTGAGAGACCATTGCTATCGACCCTGCCCCACCCTCTGAAGCGTAGCTTGCCGTCGGCTTTGCCCCCTCGCGTATTTGTCCGGCCACTCAGTGTTCGTCACACACCGCCTCTTTGCCGGCGATGTTTGGGCCAGTGGGCAGAAGCCCTTCGCCAGCGGGCCACCATCAAACTCACCCGCTGGGTCCGGCGACAGTCGCCTAGATGGCGCAAGCCACGATTAACAATCTAGCTTACTAGTGTAGGTCATTCCCACCGCCGAGTAAAGGTCGGGTTCAAGCGTTCACTCACCCATTTGCGACTGGCGCCGCAGGATGTGGTGATAGTGTTGGGCGAAGCGGTGGGCCTCGTCGCGGACGTATTGCAGCAGCCGCAAGGCATAACTATGGCGGCTCAGTTGCAGCGGGGCCGGGCTGCCCGGCAGGTACACCATCTCTTCACGCTTAGCCAGCGCGAGCACCGTCGTCAGGCCGACGCCACTAGCCGCCGGGACGGGCGACTGGCCCGAACTCTCGTGCGGGTCGTTGAAACTGGGTTCGTCTTCGAGACCAGTCTGCCTAGCATGGCTTGCCTTATCAGGCAGCGCGGCCAAGGCGGCGTTGAGCTGTCCCGGGCCGCCGTCGATCAAGAGGATGTCGGGCGGTGCTTCGCCCGCCGTGCGGAGGTGGTGAAAACGGCGGGCCACCGCTTCGTGGATGCTGGCCACGTCGTCCGGCCCTTCCACGCCGCGAATCTTCATCCGCCGGTAGCCCGGCTTGAACGGCAGCCCGTCGATGAACTGCACCAGGCTGGCCACCGTGGCCGTGCCGGCGGTGTGGGCGATGTCGATCCCTTCGATGGTCCGCGGCCGGCGCTCGAGCCGCAACACCCGCTGCAGACCGGCTACGCCCTTTTTGGGATCGATGGGAAAGACCTCGGGCTGCACGTGGGTCTCCAGCTTGCCGCATTGATCGAGCGACTCGATCATCTCGATTTCGTCGCGGAGCCGAGCGGCCTCCTCGAAGTGCAGGTCTTTGGCCGCCGCCGCCATTTCCTCGCGCATCTCGGCAAGCAGCTTCCGGCGATCGCCCTCCAGGAACCGCTGCAGCCGGCGAACGGCTTTGCGATACTCCTGTTTCGAAATCCGCAGGTTGCACGGGGCCGAACACTGGTGGATCGAGGCCAGCAGACAGGGGCGGAACCATCGCCAGCGGGGATCGCTCTCGTCGATGTCGAGCGAGCAGGTGCGGAACTTGAAGGTCTTTTGCAGCAGTTGGATTGCGCCTCGCAATGCCCGTGGGTTGGTAAACGGCCCATAGAGCTTGGTGCCGCGGGCCATCGGCTGGCGGGTCAAGCGGACGCGGGGAAAGTCTTCCCGCGTATAGATTTCCAGGTAGGGGAAAGTCTTGTCGTCGCGGAGGTCGCGATTGTACTTGGGCAGGATGTCCTTGATCAGGCGGGCTTCCATCAACAAGGCATCGATCTCGCTTTCGGCCTCGAGGTAGTCGATGTCGCGAATCTCCGGCACGAGCCGGGCGGTGCGGGGGTCCTCGGCGGCCGCCGGCAAGAAGTAGCTGCCGGCCCGAGCGCGGAGGTTCTTCGCCTTGCCCACGTAGATCACTCGCCCCGCCCCATCCTTCATCAGATAGACCCCGGGCGTCTGCGGAAAGGAGCGGACCTTTTCGGCAGCCGAGGAATTATCGGAAGGCGGAGAAGGTTCATCAGCCATTGGTGCGAGGCGCCCAAACCCACTGAATTATACCGCATGCGGGATGGACCGAAACGTTCAGCGACCGACGGAAGGTCGGCCCTGCACCGCCAATCGTCGCCGTACCGGCGGCGGCTAAACGTCTCATTTTGCCCCGCCGACGGTCTATATTCACTGTCGGCCGGAATAGCTGAGTCAGCCAGCGGCGTCGGAGGAATCGGAAGCAAGCCGGCCTAAGCGGAGGTGGTTGGATTCGATGAGCGTCACCAGCTCATCGGCCACCAGCAATTGCAGTTCTCGGGGACGTAGCGAGCCGAGTGGGTCTTCCCAGCCGTCGGCGACCTCTTCGGAGGACAATAGGGGCCGCTCGACCGCTGGGTGCAGGGCAATCTCCGTCAGCGAAAAACGGCCCGCATGGCTTAGGAAGCACCGCATCGTCGGCAGGTCGACCCGTCCGGCGTGCACGGTGCCGTAAAACGCCGCGGGATGTGCAATCCTCACCCGGTCCATTTGCCGGCGGAGGCGCTTGGCGAAGCATCGCTTGAGCCGGCCCAGAGGCCATTGCCAGGGTTGAAAACGACCAACGAACGTTGAGCGAAACAGGGTCGGCTCGAAGGCCACTCGCACCGTCGGGATGTGGAACTTTTCTGCAAGCCCTGGCAGCAGGGAGCGGACTTCCGGCATCATCTCCACATATTGATGCCCGTTGAGAGGCAATGGCCTGATACCGTGGTCGCAGACGAACCGCACCTGCTCTTCGAGTTCCGCCTGCACGGCCGTACGGAAGCGACCGCCGCCGCGGAGCAGTCGCGCAAAGAGAGCAAATACGCCGGGAAAGCGGCCCCGGCGGTCGAGCAATTCGCTTGGGTAACGGTCGCCGGTCAGCGGCCGGCCCTGAGTCAGGTTCAAATGGACGCCCAAGTCGAAAGGCTCATTCGGATCGCCGAGCCGCTCTCGCTTCAGCAACGACGGCAAACCGCCACTTCGCCGCTCCGCCTCAAGCTGCTTCCACCCATCCAATGCGCGGGCGGCGTCGGGGGCGTTGCTCAGTAGGGAACTGCTGGTCAACAGCCCGTGGCGGAAACCTTGTAAGACGCCTTCGCGGACGGCCGGGTTCAGCCCCAGGTCGTCGGCATGCAAGGTGATGCGGGCGGCGGTGGGGTTCATGGCTACGCGGCCAGCCGGTTGCGATCATCTTCCGAAGTCGGCCCGGCCTCGGCGAAATCCAACGGCGGCGCCGGCCATGGGTGGCCCAGCCGATCGCGCAGCCAGAGGCGCAACACGTCGTACAACATGGGGACGACGTTGCGACGCAGCGACAACGTCGAGTCGAAGTCGTGGACCAGCCGCACCGGCAACCGCTCGAACGGCAGGGCCAGCCGATGGGTCAGCAGGACGACTTCGGCATCGAAGGCAAATCCCTCAATGGTGGTCCTGGAGAAGATTTCCACAGCGGCGCGGCGGCTGAAGACCTTCATCCCGCACTGGGTATCGGTGACTTGGCGGGAAATCAGCCACTTGGCGATCTGGCGGAAGGCAAAGGTGGCCATGCGCCGCGTTATCCGCCGAGGGACCAGGCTCTTGGACTCAGGCAGGTCGCGGGCGCCGAAGACCACTTGGCACTGGCCACGATGGATCAACTCATAGCCCGTCCGCAGGGCCGCCAGATCGAAGGGCAGATCGGCGTCGGTGAAGGCCAGCACCCGCCCGGCGGCACGGAGCATGGCGGCTCGGACCGCTCGGCCCTTGCCGCCCTGCGGCGTCAACCGGAGGGTGGAACAGCGCGGGCCGTGATCGCGGGCCAGCACTTCCGTTCGGTCCGTGCTCCCGTCGTCGGCCACCAGCACGCGATAATCTACCCCCCAGTGGTTCAAGAAGGCGGTCAGTTGCGTCAGCGTCTCCGGCAAGCGTTGCTCTTCGTTGTAGGCCGGAATGACCACCGTCAAATCGTGGTCGGCTGGCGCGATCCGTAACGCGGAGCCTGCGACGGGTAGGGGGCAAGTCGGCAAGGCCTGGGCGGGCAAAGTCGAGGTAGTCATGCGTGGCTGAGGGAGCAGATGCGTCCGGGTGGCCTTTCGTGACGGTGCGCGGCGCCGCCCGCCGGACGTCTTGCGCGCACCGAAACGCAAGCCGCATCCCGTTACCATGCGGAGGCTTGGCGAGAAAAGTAGCCGATTTTGCCGGTTGAGTAAACGTCAGTTCCATTCGGACGCCGGCGAGCCAGCGGCCTCATGATCCCAGCCGGCCTGCGCGGCTACCACAAATGCCTGGACCAGGACCGGGTCTTTGTGGCCAGGGCTGGCTTCTACACCGCTGGCGGTATCAATGGCCGCTGGCCGGACAACGTGGATCGCTTGGGCTACATTGGCAGGCGTCAGGCCGCCTGCCAAGACCAGCGGTGGTAAGCCCCCTTGTTGGACGTACGACGCGGCCGCCGACCAGTCGGTCGTCTGGCCGGTGCCACCATATTGGCCGGGGACCTTCGCATCCAGCAAGACCCATTTCGGCACGGCCTCCAGGGCGCTGCATCGAACGAGATACTCGGTCACCGGCCGCAGCCCGTCACCACCGAGGCGAAACGCTCGCATCACCGGCCGTTGACCTAATCGAAGCAGATACTCCGGCGGTTCGTTGCCGTGGAGTTGCACGAGATCCAGACCCAGCTCGTCGAAGCTGCGACAGACCTCCTCAACCTCCGCATCGACGAACAGGCCGACCTTGGTCACCGGCTTGGGCAAGGCGGCCACGATTTGCCGGGCTGTCTGGAAGGTGATGAAGCGCGGGCTGCGGCCGTAGAAGTTCAACCCGACGGCATCGGCCCCGGCGTCGACCGCCATCAGCCCGTCGCCCACGCTGGTAATGCCACAGATCTTGATGCGGAACATGGGGCTCGATTTGGGCGTCTCTGGTGAACCAAGGAGGACAGTCCCATTTATTGTGGCGTCCTGCCACAAAAAATCGGGACCGTCCCCGTCGTCAGGCTTATCGCGGGCGTTACGCGTCGTCAGATTTCTGGGTGTTGCGTTTAGCGGTCTTCCGGGCGGCCTTCTTCGCGGTTGTCTTGACGGTCTTCTTGGCGACCTTGGAGGCGCGGGGGCCGGCCTTGTTCCGGCCCGCCCGGCGAGCGGGGCCGGCTTCGGCACGGGCCTTCAAGAGATCCAAAGCATACGCGAAGGTCACTTCCTCCGGCGAGGCCCCGCGGGGCAGCGAGGCGTTGGTGGCGCCGTCGCTCACGTAAGGACCGTAGCGGCCTTGCATCAGTCGCACCGGTTGGCCGGTCACCGGCGAGGGGTCGAAGACCTTCAACGGCTCGCGCCGCGAGGCGGCCCCGCGCCGGGCCTTGGGCTGCGCCAACAGGGCCAGTGCCTGCTCCAGGGTGACGTCCAGGGGCGAACAGCCGTCGGGCAGCGAGCGGGTCTCCGTCCCACACTTCACATACGGCCCGTAGCGGCCGTTGTGGGCCAATATCGGCTGGCCCGTCTGCGGATGATCGCCCAGCGTGCGTGGCAAGGCGAGCAGCTTCACCGCAGTGGCCAGATCGACGTCCTTGGCCGTCATGCCTTTCAACAGCGAGGCGCTCTGCGGCTTCTGGTCGTCCTCGGATGTGCCGCGCTGCACATAGGGACCGAAACGTCCGGTCTTGAGATAGACAGGCTTGTGCGTCTCAGGACAATAGCCCAGCGGCTCCTCGCCCTGCCCTGCCTGGTCGAGCATCTCCAGGGCCCGTGGGAGAGTCAGTTCGTCGGGGGGCAGTTTGTCGGGCAGGCTGGCCCGCCGCGGGCCTTGTTCCAGGAAAGGGCCGTAGCGGCCCACGCGAATAAAGACTTGTTGGCCGCGATCCCCTTCCCCCGTCGGTTCGCCAAGCGGGATACGGCATACCTCCCGGGCGCTAATCTCGTCGGCCTTGTCTTTCAACAATTGCTTCAAGCCCGGGTGTTCATTGCCGAAGTAGAAGCTCCGCAGGTAGTCGAGATAATTCATCTCGCCGCGGCTGATGGCGTCGAGCTCGTCCTCCATCTCCGCGGTGAACTGGTAATCGACCAGATCGGGCAGGTGGGCCTCGAGCAACTGCGAGACGGCAAACGCGGTCCAGGTGGGCACCAGCACGTTGCTGCGGCCCAGCTTGAAGACATATTGCCGGGCCAAGATGGTGTCGATGATCGACGCATAGGTGCTGGGCCGGCCGATGCCCATTTCCTCCAACGCGCGGGTCAGCGAGGCCTCGCTGTAGCGGTTGGGCGGCTGGGTGGTGTGGCTCTTCGGCTCGAGGTGTTGGCAGTGCAGCCTTTCACCGACGGCCAGCGGCGGCAGCACGGTCTCGCGGTCGGCCAACTCGGCCTCGGGGTCGTCCGAGCCCTCGACATACGCCCGCAAATAGCCGGGGAACTCGATCGTCTTCCCACTGGCCTCGAAGATCGCGCCCTCGACTTCGAGGCGAATGGTCAGGCGATGACCGCGGGCATCGACCATCTGACTGGCGACGGTTCGCTTCCAGATCAAATCGTAGAGCTTGAACTCGTCGGGGCTCAGCCGGCCGCGCAAGGTTTCGGGAAAATCCAGCACGCGACCGGCGGGTCGAATTGCCTCGTGGGCCTCCTGGGCGTTCTTGACCTTGGTTTGATACACCCGCGGCGCCGAGGGCAGGTATTCCTCGCCGTACTGCGAGGCGACCAGGCGGCGGGCAGCGTCGACGGCCACGGCGGCCAGGGTGGTCGAATCCGTCCGCATGTAGGTGATGAAGCCGTTCTCGTAGAGCGCCTGGGCCACCTGCATGGTATGCCGGGCAGTAAATCCGTACTTCCGGTTGGCCTCTTGCTGCAAGGTGCTGGTGGTAAACGGCGGATAGGGGCGGGTCGTGTAGGGCTTGTCTTCGACGTGGGCCACTCGGCAAAGGGCGTCGCGGAGCCGGGCGACCAACGCCCGGGCCTCCTGCTCGCTCAGGAGCAACAGCTTGGCGTCCTTCAACTTGCCGGTGACCGGGTCGAAATCCCGGCTGGCGGGGATATTACGGCCGTCGACCGAGACTAGTTCGGCCGCGAAGCTCTCGCCGCTGGGTTTGGCAAACTCACCCAAAAGGTCCCAAAACGTCGCCGCCCTGAAGGCCATCCGCTGCCGCTCCCGCTCGACGATCAGCCGCACGGCCACACTCTGCACCCGGCCGGCGGAGAGCCGCGGGCGTATTTTCCGCCACAACAGGGGGGAGACATCGTAGCCATAAAGACGATCGACAATGCGGCGGACCTCTTGAGCCCGAACCAGATTGTGATCAATCTCGCGCGGGTTCTGCAGAGCCTCGCGAATGGCCCCTTCAGTGATTTCATGGAAGACCAACCGCCGCACCGGCACGCGAGGGTTCAGCACCTCGCACAAGTGCCAACTGATGGCCTCGCCTTCCCGGTCTTCATCGGTGGCCAGGTACAGGTCTTTGGCCTCCTTCAAGAGCCGCTTGAGCTTGCGAACTTGCTGCGATTTCTCGCGGGGAATGATGTAAATCGGTTCGAAGTCCCGGTTCACGTTGACGCCCAGATACGCCCAATCCTCCTTCTTATACTCCGCCGGAACCTCCTTGGCACCTTGCGGCAGGTCGCGAACATGGCCGATACTGGCCTCGAGCACGTAGCCACTGCCGAGAAACTTGCTGATCGTACGTGCCTTGGCGGGCGATTCGACGATCACCAAGGAATTTCCCGTGGAGGCGGCTGATTTTTTGGCCATGGAAGTCTTGAAAATGTGGGTTATCCAGTCAACGGTTCGACGGTCACGCAGCGCCAGGGATAGAATTGTACCAGTGACTCGTGTCCGCACAATCGCACGTCAAGTGGCATTGCATTTGCGCCAGCCTCCTCTAAAATCACTAAATTCTGGTCACACGAAGGACTTCCGGCGATTGACGACATGGGAATTGCTCCATATTCCATTACCGCGGCAGTGGCCGGCGTGTCAAGCCGAATCCAGTTCGCCCCATCTCTAGAAGGATAGGATTACATGGCGAGCCCGTTCTCTGTTTTTCGCAAGAACCGCACGATGATGCTGGTCATTCTGACCATTCTCTCCATGTTTGGGTTTGTTTTCTTGCCCATCTTCTTGCAATCCATGGGTTCCCAGACGGTTTCGAACCCTGTGGTAGTCAAATCGAAATATGGCGACCTGACCAGATTCGACTTGCACAACTTGCGGACCGAGCGGAATCAGGTCTTGGCCGTCTTGTCCGAGGTGCTCGCGCCGCTGGCGCACGGGAATCCGCAGGCCGCACGGCAGTACCTGGAAAGCGAAGTGTTCGGTCCAACCACCGACGAGGGCTTGGTGGATAGCTGGTTGCTGGCCAATTACGCCCACCAAAAAACAGGGATGGTGATCAGCGACGACATTATAAATGGGTTCCTCAGACAAGTCACCTTCAACCGGGTTTCGCCCAAGGAGTTTCAAGCGGCCTTTCAGCGGACCGGGGTCTCCGAGCGGCGGTTTTTTGCGGCGCTTCGCGAGGAATTGCTGGCCCTGCAACTGAAGAAGAGCTTCGGCTACAGCTTGGAGGCCGCCACCCCGGCGGAGCGTTGGAAATACTTTACCCGCGTCAAGGAGCAGGCCCGGATCGAGGCCGTGCCCGTGCCGGTGGACCGGTATGTGGACCGGGTGGCCGATCCGAGCACCGCAACCCTGAAGGACTTTTTTGAAAAGCACAAGAATGACGACGCCAAGCCCGATTCGCCCGCTCCTGGCTTCCACGTCCCCAAGCGGATCGAGATGCAATATGTCAAAGCCGACTACCAGAGGCTCCTGGCCGGCGTGAGCGATTCCGAGGTGCTGGCCCGCTACCGGAAGGATAAGGCCCTCTACGATCAAATGGAGCAACGGCGGGCGCAAGCAAGGCTCCAAGAGGAAGGGCCGGCGGTATCGCCGAAAAGTGCGACCCCGCCGACCAAGCCGGCGACCTCCGCAAAGTCGGCCAAGCCTAGAGCGGAAAACACGCCTGCTGCTGCGCCATCCCCGAAGGAGAAAAAATCCGCTCAGCCCCAGCCGGCCTCGAAGTCCATGAGCAACCCACCGAAGGCCGCCCCGCCTGGTAAATCGCCGATCAAGACTGGCGAGAAGAAAACCGACGCCAAGAAGGCTGACGAGCAGAAGAAACAGCCGGAGAGCACTTCCAGCTTGGATCGCCCCTGGGCGTCTGTGCGGACGGTCTTCGCGGCCGACAAGAAACCTGAGCTCGGCGAGGCCGCAAAGCCCGCCGCCGGGAACGCCCCCAAATCTACGAAGACAAAGGCTACCCAGGCCCCGGCCAAACCCACCAAGCCGATCGAGGCCAAACCCGCCAAGACCCCGGAGAAGCCGGCCAAGATAGCCCCGGCCAAGCCAGCCAGGGCCTCGGAAAAGCCGACCGGGAAGGCCCCCGGACCGGCGGCGGCAGCCAAGAGGCCTGGAGCTGCCAAGACCGAGCCGTCGGCGCATCTCAAAACGTTCATCCGCCGGCAGATCGTCGGAGCACGGCTGCAGAAGGCCTTTCAGTCGCTGAGCGAGCAGATCGACCGCCATCGCAGCGCCATGAGCCGATACAAGGACGCTAAAATCAAGGGCATCTCGATCGCCGCGCCCAAAAAGCTCGATCTAGCAGCCCTTGCCCGCCAAGCCGCCGAAACCGCCGGCACGCCCGGCGCACTGACGGCCGGCGCCACCGGTTGGCTGTCGGAAGTCGTGGCGCAGCGCAATCCATTTTGCAATTCGGTCGTCGAAACCGGTCAGCCGGTATGGTCCTTTGCCTTTCGCTCCTTTTCCGAATATCGCCCCGAGAGGTCCTACGATCAGAGCGACAACTATTATCTGTTCTGGAAGACCGGCGAAGAGCCGGCCCGCGTGCCCAAGTTCGACGATCCCGGCGTGGCCGCCGAGGTGCTTCGGGCCTGGAAGATGATCGAGGCTCGCAAGCCGGCCACGGACGAAGCCAAGCACCTGGCCGACGAAGGCCGCAAGTCGAAAGGCTCCTTGAAGCAAACCTTCGTCAACCGTCCGGACCTGCCGGTGGTGACGCCGCCGCCATTTAGCTGGTTGACATTCGGGCAGGTGCCGACGGGGTCGTCGCGGGAGGTGCGGATGAGCCGCGTGCCCGGAGTGGACCTGGCCGGTGAGACGTTCATGGAGACGGTCTTCAGCCTCAAGCCCGGCCAGATCGGCGTGGCCTTCAACGCCCCCCAGACGGTAGCCTACGTGATTCGGGTAACCGGCATAGCCCCGTCGCCAGAGGCCCTCTGGACCCAGTTCAAGGTTGACGACTTCAGTACCTATCAGCCGGCCTTGGCGGGTGCGCAGCGGCAGATTGGCGCGGCCTGGCTCAAGGAAATCAAGGCTTCGGCCGGCTTCAAGTGGACCGAGGCCTACAAGACGGCGCAGCAGACCTCGACGGGGAAATCGACCCCGGGCAGCCGGCACGACGAGGGCGACGGGGATTACTAGCGGCCAGCTTCAGCGGCACTCGTGACTCTCCGCGTGACGGAAATTGTACTCGTCACGCTTCGCGTGACGGCCTTTCTCGCGTGGAGCGTGAGGAGCACTTTGCAACCATGAACGTCTTGGTGACCGGCGGCGCCGGATACATCGGTTCGCACGCCGTGAAACAACTGCTGGATGCCGGCCACCGGGTGGTCGTCGTCGACAATCTGTGTCGCGGCCACCGGCGGGCGGTAGATCGCCGGGCGGCCTTCCGCCAGATCGATCTGGCCGACACCCGCGGCCTGACCGACGCCCTGACCGCCCATGCGATTGAGGGTGTGATGCACTTTGCCGCCTTGGCCTACGTGGGCGAATCAGTCGGCAATCCGCTGGCCTATTACGACAACAACACGGCCGGCGCCATCAGCCTGTTGAAGGCCCTGCAGACGGCGAGGGTGAAGCGGCTGGTGTTCAGCTCTACCGCCGCCACCTACGGCGAGCCGGAGCGGACTCCGCTAGTGGAGAGCATGCCCCAGCAGCCGGTGAATCCTTATGGTTGGTCCAAGTGGTGTGTCGAACGCGTGCTCCGCGATTACTCGGCCGCCGATCGGGAGTTTTCCTTCGCCGCCTTGCGCTATTTCAATGTGGCCGGCGCGGCCGCCGACGGCTCTTTGGGAGAAGACCACGATCCGGAAACGCACCTCATCCCGGTATTGCTGCTGGCGGCGCTGGGCCAACGGGAGCGAGTGACCGTGTTCGGCAGCGATTACCCGACCCCCGACGGCACCTGCATCCGCGACTACGTCCACGTGGAAGACCTGTGCGCGGCGCACGTTCTGGTGATGGAGGCGCTGCGGCCCGGCGACGCACGCTTCTACAACCTTGCCATCGGCAGAGGGTACTCCGTCAAGGAAGTGATCGCCTCGGCGGAGCGGGTAACCGGTCTCAAGCTTCCGATCCAGTACGGCGCCCGGCGTCCCGGCGACCCGGCAATCCTCTTTGCCGACTCGGAAAAGATCAGCCGCCAACTCGGCTGGTCGGCCCGTTACCGCGACCTCGACGCCATTGTGCAGACGGCTTGGAACTGGTTCCGGAGCCATCCGCAAGGCTACCGGGGCTAGACGACCGTACCGGTTCACTGGGCGCGGGCGGCGGTCCGCAGGAATTGCCGTTGCGGGCCGAGAGAGATGCCGATCCAACCGTCGTCGATCACAAATTGACGGATCGAGGCGTCCTTGAGCTTGGGCTCTTTTCTGATCCGTTCGGGTACGAGTTGCCAGGGCACGTTCTTCGAGAAGGCCCGGGAGAAGACGCCTCGCAAGGCGATCTGCCCGGTCATGTTCAATCGGCCGATGAGCTGCACCACGCCCTCGCGCTTCAATTCTGCCGATCGCCCGTGGACCTCCGGTCGGTAGAAGGCGCGGACCCGGAAGTTCCGCCAGCGCTGGGGCGAGCGGGCCAACTCGGCGATCGATACGGTGACCTCTACCCGGCCCTCCCGGCAATGGACCACCACTGCGTCTTTGGCGGCAAAGGTGATGCGGACGTCCTCGGCCTCAGGGCTCAGTTGGCAAAGCTTTGCCCGGTTCAGCCGGGCGGCGATGTGTTTCGAGAGGGCCAGCAAGGTAAACGTCCGGCCGTTCAGCTCCAGCCGCTCCACGCAGTTGTTGATCACCGATTCGTGGATTTGCACGCTCGCCAGGCTGTCGGCGGGGGCCTGTGGGCGGGGAGTGTGGCTGCCCAGTTGATCTTCGCCGGCCAACCGCAATCGCATGGTGAATCGCGTCGGCGCGGTTCCCCCATCGATCATCTGCGGGTCCAGGGCCAACGAGCTCAACGGCTCAAACATCTGCCGATTCAGCCGCTCGACCAACTCGCCCAATCGCTGCCGGGCTTCGGCGTCGACGCGTTGCCGGGCTTGGGCGGCAATCTTTCGCCGCACCTCTTGGTCGGCGGCGGAACTGCTCATCTCCAATTGCGTCCGGGCCACCCCCTTGGCCAACGAGCCGATCAACGGAATGCCGTCCAAGTCGGTCTCCACCTCGCGGAGCCGGGTTTGATTGTGCACCTCGACCTCGGCCGGCCAAAGGGAAATGCCCTGCATGTTGATTTCCAGCGGCTTGCGGGCAACGTAATACGATTGGCTGTCGTTGACGAACCTTGCCGGTCCGGCGTCGCCGGTGGTTTCTGCGGCAATCCGCCCGGTCACCTCTAGGGCCAACCGCACCCGATGCGGATCGGGCAGCATTCGCAGGGCCACTTCCGAAGCCATCTCACTGCGGCCGTGCACCGGTCGGCCGAGCACCGTGTCGTTGACCGGCGCGTACTCAACCCCCCGCTCGGGGATGAGCCGGTTGAGCAGTTCTTCGCTGACCGCTACCCGGAGATTGGCGTTGCGATAATGGGCGTCCAAGCGTTGGCACAACGCCCGCCGAGCTGGTGTCGAGGCGGCCCTCAAGTGCTCGCAGTCTTCCGCCAGCCGCCCGGCGTCGCTCGGCCGGTCGGTGCGTTCGTAGCGTTCCAAGTCGCCCAGCAAGGCGGCCATGCCCACCGGTTCGGCAGCCCAACGCCGCAACTGGTCGGCCAATGCGACTACGGCTGGACTGGTCACGAACTGCCGCTGGTCGGACGTCAGCGGGCTTTGTGTCATGCGGGCCAAGGCCTGTTGCGCAAGTCTGTAGCCGGCCGGACTGTCGAGCATTCCCTCCCGGCCGGACCGTTTCTTCAAGGCATCGAGCAAGAGGTAGTCTCGCCATCCCCGGGACTGCGGCGAATTGCCGATCAGAGCTTCAACCTGGTCTAAGCAGGCTACCAATCGCATGCGGTCGGGCTTCGTCGCGGCAGCATCGGCGGCGGACGCATTCCGCAAACCTACAACCCCTTGCCAGACGTCCAGACGCCGCGCCAAGGCGTAGCCGGTCTCGTAAAGCTTACGGCGGACTTCTCGGTCCTCGATTCCGGCGGCTAACTTCGGGACCTGGCGGTTGAGTTCCAACAGTTCGCCGATGGCAGACGCCGGCTGGCCGGTCTTGCCGTCCAATGCTGCCCCCAGGGCCTGAGTACCGTCCAATACGCCCTCGGCCCATCGCGCGGTCGATTTTGCCTTTGCCAACTCCCTGAGCTTCTTCAAGAGGGCCTCGGGTTTTTGCCAGACTCTTTGGCCAGGATTCTGGCCCTTGACGCTTTTTCCCGGCGGCACGGCGCGATCCCGAGCTTGCTCCGCGGAGCGAGAGTCCTTGTGGAGCCCTGCATTCCTGGGCGCGCTGCCGTCGGCATACGCCAATCGATGAATTGTGGGTGCCCCGAGAGCCAGACACGCTAACAGTGGCAAGAGAGGCGTTTTGAGACCAATTCGGCGAGGATGCATCGTTCATCCCCTCGACCCAATCGCGGCTGAGAACAACGAAATTGCGCTTCTATTAGATCGGCCGATAAAGCCGACAAAAACGACAGAATCAGCCAGAATGGACGCACCAGCCAGCACGAACTGGGGTGACGGGGAAGGATGAACAGGTGTCCGGTGACCGGAAGCACAGCCGTCGATGCCACCAATCCCACCAAGTCAACGAGGCGGCACGCGAAAACCAGTTGTAAATTCTACGTATAATCCGCAGATTTCAAAGATTAGGACGCTTGTCGTGTGAATCTGTGGTAATTTGGAAATCTGGGGATGTTTGAACTGCCACAATTCGCCTTGAAACACTCAACTTGATGCCTGTGGGCGACGAACCACACGCCACCAGAACAGTTCCTGCTCGGTTAGTCACATAAAATCTTGCCTCTTCGCCTGCTTCCGGTAAATGCCAATCACCGCTGGTAAGTAAGGACGTACGCCCCAGGATTGCGCATCGGGCAGCAGTTGGAAGTCAAAGCCTTCGTCGGCTTCCACGACGAAGATGCTCGCCGCGGGCGTCTTTTCCAAGAGTCGGCCGATCAGCTCCAGCATTTCCTCCGTGCGTTCCCGGTAGAACTTGTAGGGCGGCGAGCAAAACACCACCCACGGCAAATTGTCCGGCGGCAGTTCCCGACGCGCCCACACGAAGACGTTGCCGGCAATGACGTCGACGAGTCCTTCGACGCCGAGCAGGACGGCGTTTTTCCGTAGGATGTCGGCGGTGGGAAAATGCTGCTCGATCAACGTAGCCCGCGCCGCGCCCCGGCTGAGGGCCTCGAAGGCCAACGCGCCCGTCCCGGCAAACAAGTCGACGGCGTGTTTCTCACGAACGGACGGCCCGAGCAGGTTGAAAACCGTCTCCCGCAGCCGGTCCTTCATGGGCCGGGTACGCAAATCGCCGCTGTAGAGGAGCCTTCGGCCGCGAAAGCGTCCACCGATGATCCGCACCCCGACGCTGCTTCTGACGTGCGCGGTTGCGCTATGTTTGCCCGCAGTGTCATTCGGTCTGCTTCCTCGCCGGGCCATTGATGGTCTCCCTTTGCCTGCCACGCTCGAATATGGTACCGTGAAAGGAATTGAGAGGGAACCCGTGAGGTTAGGGATCAGGGATTGGGGATTCACGAAAGCAAGCGATTGGGGGATAGTTCCATTATGAGCGTTCGCGTTTTTTGGGCTTCGATTACCACCGTTCTGGGGCTGGCTGCATTGGTTTGGGCGGCTGATCCGCCGGCGGCGCCGAAGGATGCCCGACCCTCGTCGTCTGCCACGGCTCCAAAAGCTGGCGGGGCGACTTCAACGGCTGCGGTCCCGGCAAAAGCCGCCGCAGTCAAAGCTAAGAGCCAAAGCAAGCCCGCAACCGAGCCGAAGGCCAAAGGCGAGGGCAAAGCTCCAGGCAAGCCAGCCAGCCAGCCCAAGGCCCAGTCCGCGGCCGTCGCCGAGTTCGGCAAGGTCTTTACCCAGTGGAAGGATCTGATTGGCAAGTTGGCCGGCCTGCAACTGCGATACCGCTCGGCCAACGACGATCAAAAACTCGAGATCCAGCAACAGTGGGACGAGTTGATCGCCAAGGGCGAAGTCATGGAGGCCCGGCTGCTCGATTCCGCCGAGAAAGCTTATGCGGCCGCGCCAAACCAGGATAAGGGGATCACCGAGTACTTGACCAATGTCCTCCGGCCCATGCTGCGGCGCGACGAGTACGAGCCGGCCGCGCGGGTGGGCAAGCTCTTGATGGAGAACCACTGCGACGCCAAGCAACTGCCGGCCTTGGCCGGGGTGGCCGCCTTTGTGGTGGGCGACCTCGCCGCGGCCGAGCGCTATTTGAAGCAGGTTCCCGGTCTGGAGACCTCGCTGGGGCTCGACAAGGACCACGCCTATCTGGAGCAATTGGTGCAGGCCTTTCGCCGCAATCCCGCCCCCTTCGAGCGGAACTGGGCCAAAGAGCAGCAAATCCGCGAGAACGAGGCCAACGCCGACAATCTGCCCCGCGTGTTGCTGAAGACCTCCAAAGGCGATATCGAACTGGAGTTGTTCGAGAATGAGGCCCCGCTGACGGTCGGGAATTTCATCTATCTGGTGGAAAGGAAGTTCTACAACGGCGTGCCGTTCCACCGCGTGCTGCCGGGCTTCATGGCCCAGGGGGGCGACCCGACGGGCACGGGAACCGGCGGCCCCGGCTACTCGATCCCCTGCGAATGCTACAAGCCCAACTACCGCCATCACTTTCGCGGCAGCTTGAGCATGGCCAAGGCCCCCAGCGGCGGCTCCGACGGCCAGGGGCGCGACACCGGCGGCTCGCAGTTCTTCCTCACCTTCGTGCCCACCGTGAGCCTGGACGGCCACCATACCGTCTTCGGCCGGGTGATCAAGGGGATGGACGTGCTGGCCAAGCTCCAGCGGCGCGACCCCGAGGATCAGGAGGCCCCACGGCCCGACAAGATCATCGAGGCCAAAGTCCTTCGCAAGCGGGCCCACGACTACATGCCCAAGAAGGTCGAGCAGTAGCGAGTCGGTCCTCTTCCGATTCTAGCCTGGGTCTTCCGGCCCGTAGCGGCCGCGGTATTGGTCGGCGGGGTATTTTTGCTCGTTCTTGGCTACTTTCTGGCGAAGGGTGGTGGCCAGATCGAGCCCTAATTCATTGGCCATCGCCAGGGCGTAGCAGAGCACGTCGGCCAGCTCTTCGCCCACTTCGGCCAGCTTTTGCGGATGCTGGACCGCCTCGCGCGACTGATCGACCGAAATCCACTGGAAATGTTCCATCAACTCGGCCGCCTCGATGGCCAACGACATGGCAAGGTTCTTCGGCGCATGAAACTGGTGCCAATCGCGGCGGTCGACAAAGTCGTTGACCCAGCGTTTCAGCTCGGCGACGGTAGTGGTGGAATCGGGCATTGCTATTCGATTCCCGGTAAGCGGAGTTGGGCTGGCGGGTAGAGTCGCTCCTGATACCGCTGGCGATAGCCTTCGCCCAGGTGCATGAGGAGTTCCAAGGCCAACAGGTCGGCGCGATTCATGACGTGCCGCGAACTCCGCATGCCCAGGCCGTGGATCAGGTCCTCCAGGACGGTCAAATGGAATTGCAGCATTTGCCGGGCGGAGAGGCCGGCGGTGACCAACAGCTCGGCCAGGATCTTCAACTCGTCCACCAGGTTGCCGGAACCCATAATCACGTAGGTCCGCAGCAATTCGCGATAGTGGGCGATCAACTCGTTGGGCAACAGGTGCATCGGCAACAAATCGCCGCCGGCATCCTGCCCGCCCGCTTGGGAGCACTCCACCAGCGATCGCTGCTGGTCGAGCAGTCGGGCGGCCTCGTCGTGCTCACGTTGCAGACGGGTTCGCTCGGCCAGGGTGAGCCGTTGGTTCTCTTTCACCACCTGGTAACGTTGGACGGCGCGGGCGACCACCCAAATCAGGGTGCGGGTGGTGGTGGTGTGGACGCAGACGTAGCCGTCGGCGCCCACCTCGTAACATAGGGCGGCCATCTCCTGTTCGCTCTGCGTGCCCAACACCACGATCGGTTCGTCGGCCCCGCCGACACGATAGCCTTCGACCAGGTCCAGTGCATCGAGCTCGCCCGGCTCGTGGCTGACCAATACCGCGTCGAACAGGTCGTCGCGGAGCCGGGCCAAACCGGCGGCCGTGCCCACCGCCTCTTGTAACACGACCTGCGATGCGCTGTCGGCGGCGAAGGCCTCGGCCAGCCAGCCGCCGGTCCGTTGGCGACTTGCAATATAGAGAACCCTCATTCGAGGGGGCAATTGCTGCCAGCTTGGCTTGGCCGTCGACGTGCTGTGCGCCAACTCTTGAAGGTCTGTGCTCATTTCCGTAACGGTTTCCGTTCGGGCAATTGCGCTGGCACTTTATGGAGCGCGCGGGAGGAACCGAGCCGTTTTGCGGCCGACGGAACGTCGGCTTTCCAATGGGAATCCCTGCGCCGCCGTACCGGCGGCGGCTAAGCGTTTCCTCTTGCGGTGGCTCAATGCTTCGTCTTGCGCCGTGGACGGTATAGCGAAGCCAAGCCAGCGCGTCAAGCTCGGCCGGCCAATATCAACGGTCGATGCAAATTGCCCGTCTTTACTGACGTGCCGTCGTTGGTTAGATTGGACCTTGAGAAGCGGTCCCGCCATGGCAATCGCGCGACCGATGCACGACGTCGCCGAACTATCGTAATCCGGCCCATTTGCCAGATTGTGCCCACTTGCCCAGTTGTGTCCCACCTGCAGTTCGCTGCCGCGGTTTGAACTCGAGGAGGTTGCCATGCGAAGCGTCCTGCTTCTCGGCTGTTATACGGTCCTGACTTTGGCAGGGCCGGTCCATGCCGACGAATCGCTGTTTGCCCGCGACAATCTCGTGGCTTGGTGCATTGTTCCTTTCGATGCGCAAAAGCGCGGGCCGGAGCAGCGGGCAGCCATGCTCGAACGCTTGGACATCCATCAACTGGCTTACGACTGGCGAGCCGAGCACATTCCCACCTTCACGGCCGAAATCGAGGCCTTGAAACGCCATCGCATCAAGCTGACGGCGTTCTGGTTCCCGACGACTCTCGATAAGGATGCGCAAACCATCCTCGCCGTGCTGAAACAGAACGGAATCCACACGCAACTTTGGGTGATGGGCGGCGGCGGGCCGACGCACTCAGACGCCGAACAGCGCGAGCGCGTGGTTGCCGAGGCGGCCCGCATCCGACCCATTGCCGAAGCCGCCGCCCAGATCGGCTGCAGCGTGGAACTCTACAACCACGACGGCTGGTTCGGCGAGCCCGAGAATCAAATCGCCATTATCAAGGAATTGAAGTTGCCCAACGTCGGCATCGTGTACAACCTGCACCACGGCCACCAACACATGGCCCGGTTTCCCGAGTTGCTCAAGCAGATGCTTCCCTACCTGCACGCGCTGAATCTCAATGGCATGATGAAGAACGGCCAACTGGTCGGCGGGCAGATCATCCTGCCGTTGGGGCAAGGCGACTACGACCTCGAACTGCTGGAACTGATCCGCGCCAGCGGCTACCGTGGCCCGATCGGCATTCTCAACCACACGGGCGAAGACGCCGAGGCCCGGCTGCGCGACAACCTGGACGGCCTCGATTGGCTCGTAGCCCAACTCGACGGAAAGCCGGCCGGACCGAAACCGCATCCGCGGACTTGGCACCCGCCCGCCGGAAAGCACTAGGGGCTGGTGGAGGCAGGCATGGACGTTATTGTAGGGCAGGTGTCCCGTCGGCGCAGAAACATGCAAATAAGGCACTTGCAGCGCAACATGCAGGCAAGATGCCTGCACTACCAAGGAGAGAAATCCGATGCATTCTGATCGCTTGAATCGACGAGAGTTCGTGCGTGATACGGTCGCGATGGCGGCCGGGGCGGCCGCGGCCGGCGGCCTGCTCCACGGGCAAGCGGGCATCGTAGCGGCAGGCGCCGTCGACGTGCCGGCGGAAGTCAAGAACACCCGCAGCTACCATCCGAACATGGAATATCGCCGGCTCGGCAAGACCGGGTTGTGGGTCTCCGCCGTCTGCATGGGCGGCCATTGGAAGCGGATCGACAAGGTCATCGGCGCCAAGGCCGAAATCAATCCGTACAACGGCCCCGACCAGAAGGCCGACTTGGGGCCCTTCCTGAAGAACCGTCGCGACGTGCTCCATCACTGTATCGACGTCGGCATCAATCTGATCGACTTCGCCGGCGACGCCGAGCCGGAAGTCTATTGCCGGGTGCTGGCCGGCCGCCGCGACCGGTTGTTCCTGGCCTACTCGCATCCGGCCAGCGAACTGCGAGTGCCCGAGAACCGCAGCACCCAGAAACTGCTCGAACTCTTCGAGGCAGGCTTGAAACGCTGCAAGCTGGAATACGCCGATATCTGGCGGCTGATGGCCCTGGAGCGCGGCGGTTCGCACAGCCAGGCCGACGTGGACGCCATGATCGGCGCCCTCGATGCCGCCAGGAAGAAGGGGCTCTGCCGTTTCACCGGCATGTCGACGCACGATCGCAAGTGGGCGAAGAAGCTCATCCAAGAATATCCCGACACGATCCAGATGCTCTGCACGCCCTACACGGCCACGTCGAAAGTCCTGCCCGTCGATAGCCTCTTTGACGCCATCAAGAAACACGATGTAGGCATGTTGGGGATCAAGCCGTTCGCCAGCAATACGCTCTTCCTGGGCGACGGCTCGCCCAACGGCCCGCATCGCGATGAAGACAACCGCCGCGCGCGGGTGGCGATTCGCAACATCCTCTGCAACCCGGCCGTGACTGCCCCCATTCCCGGTCTGATCAGCATCAGCCAGGTCGATAACGTGGTGCAAGCGATCCGCGAACGCCGCCAATTGGATGCCGGCGAGAAGGCCCAGTTGCAGGAGTGGGGCGATCGGATGTGGGCCAACCTGCCCCCCGATTACCATTGGCTGCGGGAGTGGGAGTACGTTTGATGAGGGGCCGGCGATTCCTTCCGCTTGCGGTGGCGCTGACATCTGGCGCAGCGATGATCGCCATACTTGCCGTCTGGACCGGGCCCAGTTCCGCGGGCGATCCTGCGACTGCAAAGCCGGCCGCAAAAGCCGCCGACACAAAAAAGGATTCGGCCAAAGCTGCTGCCAGGCCGAAAGTCGAGCCGGCCGATAATTCCTACTGTCTCGTATGTCACCTGAACTATGAGACCGAGAAGTTGACCCGCAGCCACCAGATCGCGGGCGTTGGTTGTGCCAAGTGCCACGGCGAATCGGAAAAACACAGCGGCGACGAGGACGGACTGACGCCGCCGGACGTGATGTTCGCCCACAGCGACGTGGACGCCTTCTGCATGACGTGCCATCCGAAAGAGAAGATCGCCAAGAACCAGCACCACCAAGGCCTCTTCGCGGCCAGTCAGCCGGCCGACGAACATCTGGTTTGCACCGAATGTCACGGCGAAAACCATCACATGGCGGTACGGACGCGGAAGTGGGACAAGAAGACCCGCAAACTCATTTCCGACGACGGCGTGCGGATGATGTACAAGAACTCGCCAGCCGCCAGCGGGGTCAAGCCCAACAGTCAGAAAACGAAGTGATGTAACGTAGGCGTAGTCATTCTGAGCGCAGCGAAGAATCTGCGTCGTCCGTCTGCCTTGTTCTGGCGGAGGAGATCCTTCGCCGACCATGCTTCGCATGGTGCCCGCCAGAATGACAAGCTTCGCTCTGAATGGCACTCTGGCCCACTACACCCAGCGCTCTTCCGGCCGGTGCAGAATCTCGTTGAGCACGATGGCCTGGCGAATCGAGTCGGGATGGGCCAGCGCGAGTAGTAGGCTCTCGGGGCCGGCCACGGCTACGGCGGTAGCGACCTGGACCGGCTCCGCCGATTCGACGCTCGGAGGCGCGGCCGTCTCGCCCGGCACGCTGGCCAGTTTGCTGAGCGAGTGGTCGAACGTCTGGCGAAGGTGCTGGTCGACCTCGCGGTCGATCTCGGCCACCTCGGCGCCGAGTTGGGCACTGCGGCGAGCGAACTCCTGCTCGTCGAGGTACTTGGTCACGTGCTCGGTGACTTGCCGGCCGATGGGGACCTCTGCGGCCGCCTCAGCGACCACGGGCTTTTCGGTGCTGGTTTTGGGCAGGGCCGAGACTTTCGGCTTGGCCGGCAATTCTGGCAGCCTAGGCTTGGCCACCGGCTCGACGCCCTTGCGTTGGCTGCGTTCGGCCACTCGGCGAAGAAACTCGTCGATTTCCTTGGTCACCGGATTGTCCGGTTGGCCCACCTTGGGTTTGGGCGGCTGTGGCCTGCCCGGGCCGGGGCGCGGCGGCTTGGCTTGTTTCAACCGCCCGATCAGTTGCCCCAGGCCGCTGAGAACCAGGATCGCAATGATGACCAACAGCCGGAGCAAGTCGCCGTTTACGGCTGCCAGCACTGGCCTCAGGGTGTTCATGTGGCCGCTCCCGTCGGGACGCCTGCCTTACGGTTGGTCGGGCTCATCTTGGCGATCGAAGACCGCATGTCGGTGTCGGCCTGGATGTTGCGGAGCTTGTAGTAGTCCAACAGCCCGAGCTTGCCGTTCTGGAAGGCGTTGGCGATGGCCTTGGGCACCTCGGCCTCGGCCTCCACCACTTTCGCCCGGTTTTCTTCGATGCGGGCGATCATTTCCTGCTCTTCGGCCACGGCCATGGCCCGTCGGCCCTCGGCGTTGGCGCGGGCCACGCGGGTGTCGGCCTCGGCCTGGTCGGCCTGCAGGCGGGCGCCGATGTTCTCGCCTACGTCGACGTCGGCAATGTCGATCGAGACGATCTCGAAGGCGGTTTGGGCGTCCAGCCGCCGGGCGAGCACAGTCTTCGAGATGCGGTCGGGATTCTCCAGCACGATCAGATGCGAGGCGGCCGAGCCGATGGCGCTAACGATCCCTTCGCCCACCCGGGCGATAATCGTCTCTTCGGTGGCCCCGCCGATCAATTGCCGCAGGTTCGCCCGCACCGTGACCCGCGCCTTCACCTTCAATTGGATGCCGTTCTGGGCCACGCCGTCGAGCGATTGCTTGGCGCCGCTGCGACCAGGGCAGTCGATCACCTTGGGATTAACGCTGGTCTGCACGGCCTCCAGCACGTTGCGGCCGGCCAGGTCGATGGCGGTGGCCAGCTTGAAGGTGAGTTCTTCGAGCTTGGCCTTGTTGGCGGCCACCAGGGCGCGGATCACCAGCGGCACGTTGCCGCCGGCCAGATAATGCGCTTCCAGGGCCCGTGAGGTAACTCCGTGTTCCTCACCGATGCCCGCCTGGACGGCCATGATCTTGCTGCGGACGATCACCGCCGGATTGACCTTGCGAAAGGTCATCCCCAGCAGATCGAAGATGCCGATGCCGGCCCCGGTGGTGACCGACTGGATCCAGAGGCGAAAATAGCGGGTAAACACCGCCAACACGATCAGCCCCAGAAAGATCGCCAGGATGATGCCGACGATGATGAGTACCTGGATCGTGTCTTGCGTAGTGTCTTGGGCCAAGAGGAGCATGGCTGGAGAGGGGCCAGAGGTCGGGGGCCGGGATTTGAGATCAGGGTTTGGCGAGGCGACGCCCCGCAGTTCGCACTTAGGCGGGGCGCGCGGACGCACTGCGCCAAGTCTCTCAGGGCGGAGCCATCCATCCCAAAAAGCTCGTAGGCCGGCGGTCGCGCCTCGGCTTCCCTCGGCTGTGGAGAAGTCGCTGCTCGGCCCCAGCCTACGAACCTTGACGTGGGTGACCGGTGGTATTGTACCACGGCCGGCGACGGCTTCTCCAGACGTCTTCCCAAATAATCTCGCGGAGGCGGAAAAGGCCCGAAAATCTCCGGACGAGAACATGCCATCCACCTTTTCGAGGGGGGGGCAGCCGCCGCCCGACCTGCGTGGAAAACTTGTTGATGAAAATAGGGGCGAAAATGCCTTACACCTGTTCCGGCACCACATACGGCCGGCGGTACGGTCGCGTCAGGAGCTTGTTGGCCTGATCGTCGTCGTACTTCTCCGTCTGGGCATCGAACTTCAACATGCGGCCCAAACAATACGTCGAGGCCGTCAGGTCCATCTTGGCCACCTTCTTCAAGTGCTCCTTGATGTCTGCGAAGGACTCGTAGGCGGCCTTGTCGTCGCCGAAGGCCTTCATCTGCTTGTTGAAGGGGACCTGGGCGCCCAGCCGGTACGAGGTGTTGGCCAGGTGGGCCAGCAGCGTCGAGCGGTGGCCCTCCAGAATTTCGGCGTGCAGTCCTTCGCGTTTATGGCTCCGCACGCAATCGATAAAGTTGGCGAAGTGGTTGGGCTGGAACTCCACGTTGACCGCCTTGCTCTGCACGATCGGCTCGCCTTGGCTCTGGCCCTTCGGGTAGAACTTGCCGCCCTTGATCACGCCCAGGTCGGTGTAGAATTCGTTGGTCACCTTGGAGCTCTTGCCGGTCACCAGGCCGCGGTCTTCGAAGAACATCTTGGGCCCGCCGAAGTCGATCACGGTGAACTGGGTGTTCGGCGTCTGCCCCTGGTCTTCGTAGCCGAAGCGTCCGCCCAGGCTGATCACGCTCTGCGGCACAGCCCCGGCGGGCATGGCCCAGCGGGCGATGTCGAGCTGATGGATGCCCTGATTGCCGATCTCGCCGTTGCCGAAGTCCCAGAACCAGTGCCAGTTGTAGTGCACGATGTTCTCGTGATACTTCTGCTGCAAGGCCGGCCCAAGCCAGACATCGAAATCCAGCTCCTTGGGCGGATTCTTGGGTAGTTTGAAGCCGATGCTGCCGCGGGGCTTGCTGGCATAACCATAGGAGATCAGCAGCTTGCCGTACTTGCCGCTGTGGACGGCTTCGATCACCTCGTTCCAATGCGGATCCGAACGGCTTTGGGTGCCGATCTGCACCATGCGATCGTACTTCCGCGCCGCCTCGACGATCTTGCGGCCCTCGAAGATGTTGTGGCTGCACGGCTTCTCGACATATACGTCCTTGCCCGCCTGGCACGCCCAGATGGCCAACAGGGCGTGCGAGCTGTTAGTAGTGGCGATGGAGACGGCGTCGAGGTTCTTGTCGTCCAGGATCTTGCGGAGGTCTTGAACGCACTTTGGTTTCGGCGCGCCGTATTTTTCCACCACCTTGCTCCGCGAGGCAAACAGACGGCTGTCGGGATCGACCAGGTAGGCAACTTCCACACCCTTCATTTTTGAGTAGGCGTCAATGTGCGAGCGGCCGCGGCCATGGATGCCGGCCACCGCCACCCGGATGCGGTCGTTGGCCCCGAGCACCCTGCCCGAGGCCTGGGTTCCCGCGAGGCTGAAGGCGGCCAGGCCGCCGGCGACAGCGGCGGATCGTTTCAAGAAGTCACGGCGGGTGTGCGACGACATGGGTGGGCTCCTATGAGGGCGGGAAGGTGCGAAATCGGGACCGCGCGAGCCTGCCGTCGCGCGGATCGGCTGACTTCTATTTCAGCAGAGAAGCAAATGGAAATCAATCCCTCACTCGCCGATCACCTTGACCAGCACCCGCTTGGTCCGCCGGCCATCGAACTCGCCGTAAAAGATCTGCTCCCAGGGGCCGAAGTCGAGCTTGCCGCGGGTGACGGCCACCACCACCTCGCGGCCCATAATTTGCCGTTTGTGGTGGGCGTCGCCGTTGTCCTCGCCGGTGCGGTTGTGCTGGTAGGTGGCCGGCGAGGGGTCGTAAGGGGCCAGCTTCTCCAGCCACCGCTTGTAGTCCTCGTGCAGGCCCGGCTCATCGTCGTTGATGAACACCGAGGCCGTAATATGCATGGCATTACACAGCACCAACCCTTCCTGGACGCCGCTCCGCTGAACCACGTCTTTCACCTGGTGGGTGATGTTCACGAAGCCCATCCGCGTGGGCACGTTGAAAGTCAAATACTCGGTCAGTGATCTCACAGCTAGCTACTCGCACTTTTGCGACTTCCGAAAGACAAGCCAGTAAACGTGCTGGCGCCGCGCATGATGCGCCTTCTTCCACCGCGGGTCAACGATCGGACCTTGCCGGACTTTGACACCCGAATGTAATTGGACCGGAAACCGCTGCTCGTGTCCAGAGGGCGGCGTGCGTGAGAGTTGAGAGGTTGAGCGAAAGGCGGAGGGCGGAAGAGCGACGACCCAAGGCCGCGAGAGGAGGCTAGCGGCTGTCTTGGCAGCGGTGCAGCGACATCAGCGCGAAGGCCGTGCCGTACTGGGTGTGGTAGTCGTAGAGCGGGAAATCCCACCACGAGCCGTCCGGCTCTTGCAGGTGGGTGAGGATGTGGGCCAGGTATCCTTCGTAGTGCCCGCGCTGGTCCCTGGGGAGTTGGTCGATACACAGGGCGGCATAGTAGTGCCCGTAGTAAAAGAAGTAGCCCGCCACCTGGCACCACGACGAGTGCGGCACCGGGCGTTTGCGGCCCAGATCGAGCCAGAGGTTGCGGGCGAAGAGGCGGTCGAGCCAGGTCTTCAAGACGGCGTCGGTCACCCGCTGGTCGCCCCAGAGGCGCATGGCCAGGTTGCAGGCCTGCGAGCGACCCAAACTGCCGGCGGGCCGATTGATGCCCGGCAGACCCCAGTACTTGGTGTACTCGCCGTAGAGGTAGGAGAAATCCGGTTCGCGCTGACGCAGGAGCGACGCCTTGGCGCGATCCACCAGCCGCCGGGGAATCTTCACCCCTACGTTCTTGGCTTCATGCAGGGCGACCAGCACCGCCGCGGTGAGGAAACTCATCGTCGAGCCGCTCGGTTTCTGGGTTTGGGCCTCGAAATCGTAGTACGCCCAGCCGCCATCGACCACCTCGTAGCGTTCGAGCATGCCGAGCTGCTGCTCGATCAGGGCGTGGATTTTTCGGGCGCGCTGGAGGTCTTTGGGTCGGCGGGCCAGCATCCGCACCAACGCCTGGATCGCATAGGCGTGCGTCCAGATGTTGTACAGGGTGTCGGGCGTGGCCCGTCGCACTTTCGCAAGGTGTCCAAACAGCCAAGTCTCGCCGCGATCGACGGCATCTACGACTTCCGACCGGGGACCACCGGCCTCAATTAGCGCCGAAACACACAGTGCCGTCACTGCCGCCTTAAAGGCTTGGTGCGCGCCGGGCACGGGGGCATAAACCTCGTCAGGACGCGTGATGTTTGCCGAGCCCCACGAGCCGTCCTTGTTCTGTCGCTTCAGCAAGAATGCGACGCCGCGGCGGATCGAAGCGTCGATCATTTGCTGCGAAGGTGGCCGGATCGGCTTCGGTTTCGGACCCGTCTCGGCCAGCGAAGTGCGCGAGACTGGTACTGCGCCGCCGGCCCAAGCTGGTAGACCACAGACGGCCAGTGCAAGCACCACAAAAGGGGACAGGCACCGTCGATGCATGCTTTGCCTTATTCCTGCGGAGGTTCCAACAGGACCCGATCGTTGAGGTTGAGCCCTTCGAGGATCTCGACCTTCTTGTCGGTCCGCCTGCCGGCCACGACCGGAGTTTTCTCCTTCGTGCCGTCGCTCTTGACCACCCAGACGCAATACTGCTGATCGTGCAACTCGTCGGGCACCAGCGCCTTGGGCGGCACACACAGAGCGTCCTTCTTGAAGTAGGCGGTCAGCCTAACCTTGCAGGTCATGCCCGGCACCAGCGAGGCGTCCGGCTCATCGTCGGTCAGCTTGAACCGTGCATCATAGCTCTCGGAGGCGATCGGGAATCGGCCGATGCGATCTGCCCGGACAGGCAGATGCGTGTCGGGGTAACCCGTGGGCGTGGCCAGGCCCTTGATGCCCGCACGGACGTTGTGCAGTTGTTCCTCCGGGACGGTGGCTCGAATGAAGAGGTCGTCGGGCTGTACAATGGTCATCACCACTTGATTGGGCTGGATGTTGCTGTGGCGACGGAGCATTTCCGCCAGGCTGTTGGAATCGCCGAACTTGCCGCGAATCGCCTTGCCGTAGTACACCACGCCGTCGATAGGCGATTTCACCTCCATCAACTTTCGATCGGCCAAGAGCTTTTGAAGCCGTTCCGCCGAGCGAGCCTGGAGCGTCTTCAGCTTCTCCAGATCGAGCCGCTGCTTTTCCAGCACCAGCGGCAATTGGACCTTGTCTTTTTGCCAGTCAATCGCCTTGCGATCGGCATATTCTTTCATCTGGGTATCCAACCGTGGGATTAGGTACTTCAAGGCTTCGTCGTAGCGGCGTTGGGTGCTTTCCAAGTCCCAGAACTTCACCCGGTCCAAGGTGTTTCGGGCCCGTTTCAAGACAATCTTCTCGGTTTCCTCGGTGATATCGTCGGCCTTGTACATCTTCTCCAACTGCCGAAGCTCTTCGGCCCGATCGTCAACCGAGTCCTTGGAGTCCTTCAGCCGGTGCGTGTTGGCCTTCAACAGAAAGGGGCGATCGACCGCAAAATAGTCGGCCCGATCTTCCTCGGCAATCCGCGCCGCCCGCTGGCTGTCCGCCAGATCCATCGGCACCGTCTTTTCCAGGACCCGCAACTGGTCGGCCGCCAACCGCCGGGCCGTTTCGTTGAGCTTCACTTCGGTTTCGAGATCGCGGATTGTCTGATCGAGCTTCTGGGTATCGAGCTTGAGCAATACATCGCCCTGCCTTACCCGGGCGCCGTGTGGCACCGCCTCCAAAACCGTCAGCATCGTCCATTCTGCGGGCTTGACCAAAACTTCGTGCGTCTTTCGGCTCTCGAAAACGCCGTCCAGCTCGAGCGTAATCCGCAGCGGCGACCTCTTGACCGTGTAGCTATTCGACGTCGTGCCCGCGCTAGCCGACGGTTTTGACGCCGTCGTGCCAACCGGGGCCTTCGCTTGCACGGACTCGGCGGCCTTGGGTTTCTTCGCCTCGGCGGCCTTAGCTTCCGCTGTCGTAGCCGCCGCTTTGGGCTTGGCGGCATCGGCTGCTTTGGGCGCTGCCGGCTGGGAAACCGCTTTAGGCTTAGCTGGTAGGGCCCGCTTAGCGGGCTTGGCCGGCTCCGCATTTGCCAACGTCGTAAGGCCCCCTACCACCGCGAGCAGCACGAGGAGCCGATGTGCAACACTATGGGTCATAGCCGAATATCCTCCGTCATCGCTAGAGTCTCTATTATTGTGGCACGGGTCGGCGGCGCAAACAAGAAATCGAGCCCCATTCCAGAGGGGTTCGCCAGTCGTCGTCGTCCAGTTCGCAACCGAATGCCCGGAAGATCGCGAAAATGCCAGCCGGGGGACCGCGTACTCTTCATGCTCCGCGTGAAGAAGTCGTCACGCGGAGCGCGTAACGAGTACCACCGGCCCGGGCTACCACTCGACCGCAATGGCGGCGGTGGTCAAGCCGGCTCCGACCGAGCAGAGAATCAGCTTGTCGCCCGGGCGGAGCTTTTCTTCGGCTTCCACCAAGGCCAGCGGGATGCTGGCGCTCGAGGTGTTGCCTACCCGCTCGATGTTCAGGAAGAAACGGTCGAAAGGCAGGCCGCTCCGCCTGGCGGCCGCCTTGAGGATTCGGCCGTTGGCTTGATGGGGAATGATCCAGCGGGTTTCGGCGTCGGTCCAGCCGCTCTGGTCGATCGCCTGGCGGATGACGTTGGTGAAAGCTTGGGTGGCGAAACGGAACATCGCCTGGCCGTCGATGCGGATCCAGGGGTCCACACGGCAATGCCCGTTGCGCACCGCGTAGCCCGGCTCTTCGCGGCGGGCCATCCGCAGGCCGCGGGTGTCGGCCCCCAATTGCACGTGGCGGATTGGATGCCCCAGCGTGCCTGAGGAAATGATCGCCGCTCCGGCGCCGTCGCCGAAGATCAGGTAGGCACTACGCTCGGAAGGGTCGATCAGCCGCGACTGCATATCGACCGCGATGGTCAGCACGTTTCGGGCGGTGCCGCCGAGGATCAGGCCGCGGGCCACCGAGACCGCGTACAGCCAGCCCGAGCAGGCGGCGTTCAGGTCGAAGGCGGGGATGCTGGGCAGGTTCAAACGGTCTTGCACGATGGCGGCGGTCGAGGGCATGGCCACGTCCGGCGTGGTGGTGGCCAGCACCAGGGCGTCGATGTCCTTGTTGTCGACGCCCGAGCGGCGGATCGCCTCCAAGGCCGCCTTGTAGGCCATGCCGGAGGGCTTTTCATCGGCCTCGGCCCAGCGACGCTCGCGAATGCCGGTGACCTGGTAGACGTACTCTTCCGAGATTTCGGGAAAGGCGGCCACCAATTCGGAGTTGGTGACCACCCGCGGCGGCAAATAGCCGCCGACGCCGCGGATTACCACCGGCTCGCGGCCGGGAGCAGGATCGGCGGCCGCCGGGGCGGTTTCGGGCCGCGCCGCCGCTCGCGGGTTGGCTGCCGCGGGCGGAATCCAGTCGCGCATGGCGGCGTCGAAGGCCTCGATCTCCATGATCGGAGTGGTCAGTGCCAGGGTGTCGCCTTCCAGATGAAATCGCCGGATCACCATGCCGTCGCAGGGGGCCTCGAAATCGAAGACCGATTTGGCGCTGTCGATCTGGGCCAAGGATTGCCCCTTGCGAAAGTGATCGCCCTCGGCCACCAGCCACTCGATGATGGTCGCGTCGGTCTCCGAGGCCCCTTGGGCCGGCAGATACAAAGGCATGCGCAGGGCGGCGTCCATCATCGGCCCTCCATGAGTCCGGCGACTGCCGCCTCGATCCGCGCGCCGTCGGGCCGGTGCGCCGACTCCAACTCGGCAGCAAAGGGGACTGGCGCGTCGGGCGCTGCCACCAATACCGGCGGACGCTTCAACGACGCAAAACAGTCGCGGCAGACCAGCGAGATCACGCGGTCGCCCAGACCCTGGGTGGCACCGCATTCCTGCACCACCAATAATCGCCCGGTCTTTTGCACCGATTCCAAGATGGGTCCGATCTCCAAGGGTTGCAGCACGAAGGGGTTCCAGACCTCAATCGAGCAACGGCTCCGAGCAGCCACGGCCAGCGCCTGGTGGACCATGGCGCCGAAGGCCACCACGGTCACTTCGCCGCCTTCGCAGTAGCAGCGCGGACGCCACACGGCTTCCAGGTCGCCGTCAAAATCAATCGGCCCGCTTTTGCTCCAGTAAAGCAGCTTGTGTTCCAACACCAGGCACGGATTGGGATCATGGTATCCCGCTACCAGGGCCTCGAAGGTCTCTTGGGCGGTGGCGGGATAAAGCAGCTTCAGCCCGGGAAAGCGGGACCACAGGCCCTCAAACTCGCCGGAATGAAAGGCACCCACCGTCAACCCGCCGCCGCAGGGCAGGCGCACCAACAACGGCGCCGGCCGGTCGGCGCGGAAGTGCCAGGTGGCCGCGTTGAGCCCAAGCTGCGAGACCGCTTCGGTGGAAAAATCGGCGAACTGGAACTCGACGATCGGCCGCCCGCCAAGCTGCGATGCCCCCAGGGCGAAGCCCATGATCGCCGATTCCGCCAACGGCATGTCGATCACGCGCTGCGGCCCGTGACGCTCCAGCAAGCCTTTGCAGGTCTTGAAAGCCGAACCGTAGACGCCCACGTCGAGACCCGCCACGAACGCCCGTGGATCGTTCTCCAGCAGGTAATCCAAGGCCCGACCGACCGCCTCGCCGTTTTTCACCGGCGGCGAGTGAAAGGGCTTCACAGTCGTCCGCGGCCTTCGGGCAAACACTGCCGCGCCCGGCTCGCTCGGCTCAGGGCGCCCGACCGCCAACGCTTTGGCCAGCGCTTCGCGAATCTCCTTTTCGATCTCCTCTTCCAGCGATCGCACAGCGGCATCCGACATGCCGCCCAACTCCAGCAGCCTCCGCCGCGCGGCCGGTAGCGGGTCGCGCTCGCGCCACTGCCCCAAGGTTTCCGCCGGAACATAGCTCCCCTTGTCGTAGGCGGCATGCCCGAGCAGCCGCAGGCTCATGCACTCAATGATCGTCGGCGCGGGCTCGCGGCGGATCGCCTCCAGGGCGTCGCACACCGCGGCGTAGACCGCCCAGGCGTCGGCCCCGTCAATGGTTCGGCCGCTGATCCCGTACCCCGCCGCCCGATCGGAAAGCCGTTGGCAACGGTATTGGCGTTGCGTCGGCGTCGAGAAGGCGTAATGGTTGTTTTCGATCAAGAAGACGACCGGCACGGCGTGCACCGAGGCCAGGTTCAGCGCTTCGTGGAACTCGCCGGTGCTCGTGCCGCCGTCGCCGATGGCCGCCAGTCCGAATACCTCTTCGCCCTGGCGCCGGGCCGCCCAGGTCCCGCCTACCACCACGCTCAGCATCTTACCCAGGTGGCTGAGCATCGGAAACCGCCGCCGGGCGGCGTTGCCATGATGGACGTTGCCCTCGCGGGCGTGCGTCCGGCTATCGGCGTTGGCCAGGTATTGGCAGAACAGCTCATACGGCGACGATCCCAGAACCAGATGGCCGGCGAAGTCGCGGTGCAGGAGCGATACGACATCTTGCCCCGGCCGCAAGGGCATGGTCATGCCCAGCGCGGTGGCTTCGTTGCCGATGCCGGATGTCACCGTCCCCTTCACATAGCCTTTCTGGAAGAGCTCCATCAGCTTCTCTTCCATGCGGCGCGAGAGATACATCCATGGATAGGCCGCTGGGAAAAACGCCGGCTCGGAGAGCCGCTCGGGAAAGAGCACCCGCGGCACGGGCCCATGAAGCCGACCGGAGCCAGCGATCCCGCCCCCCGCCCCGCTCGGTGGAGGCATCATCCGCGGGTGATGCTGCGATGTGCTGGTCCCGATTGTCGTGCTTACGGCAACGGCGGCATCCGGCGGCGAAGCGCCCAACTGGCAGGTCTGGGAAGATGAGGGCAAGAGGTGCGTCTTTCTCGACCAAGGGTCTGGACCAAACGGGGCTGGCGCTGAACCAACAACCGATCATAACCCGGCTTCCGCACCGCCGACCGACGCCAAAAGGCGTACGATCCGGCGGAAGCAGCCATTGCCAGGTGCCTGCCCGCCTTGTCATGGTGGCACAAGTGGCGGCGATTGTAGCCGCGATGCGCCCGCCTGTCACCATCATTTCCCGGATTTCGCGCCCCAGCGCCCCAGGGGTCTTGCCTGTCGGCGGCGTCCCGGCAGGGGAATCTCCCGACCGGCTTGACGCCTCGCCATTGGCATGTGATACTCAGCGGGGTTTCCGATCGCTGGCCGAAATCCGAATCGTGTGCCGGCAGAAGAGCCCGGGAGCACTCAGACGCAACGCCATAAGTCTTTGATAATAAAGGACTTTGGACAGGTAGCTCAGTTGGTAGAGCACTGGACTGAAAATCCAGGTGTCGCCGGTTCAATCCCGGCCCTGTCCACTCGACGTAAGACAAGAATGCGCAAATAGTTACGCATGGTTCACTTCTTTGTCCGTCGGGCCGTTTTTCGGCGAATGTTACCAAAAATGTTACCTTCTTGGTTTTTGCCCGTCGCATGGGTGGCCCACAAGTCGGCCCCAATCTCATCGGCCGTCAAGGACACGTAGTAGGCCATCGTGGTAGCGACGTTGGCATGACGCGCCAACCGCTGTAGGACGGCTGGCATGACCTTCTTCGCCCACCGGGAGCAAAACGCCCGCCGGAGGTCATGGGCACCCGCGAACAGCTTGACGGTCTTCTTGACCCGCTTGCCGTCTTCCTCGACCAGCTTTTCCGTCTGGCCGACCACCACGCCAGCCCGCTCGCTGATCTTGTGGATTACAACCCCCGCCCCGTGTGTGGCGAAAGTCCGACTGGTCGCCGCATCGACGACCGGAAACACTCTGCCCACCCG
>JAJYGU010000183.1 GCA_021784975.1 Planctomycetota bacterium | reverse complement strand
TTGAGGAAGCATTGCAGCAGAACAAAGGCCAGAAACAAGGTGAGCACGAAATTGACGATGGCCGTCGGTTCGTGCTTGAAGACATGATCCAGACCCCAATGGGTCGAGGTGGTGTTGAAGCAGTCGTTCTCGATGTCCCAACGCCAGTGGCCCGCCCGCCAGAATGACCGCGCCGACAACTGTCGACGGCTGAAGGTGGTGACCCAGTACCACGAAGAGGTCTGCTCGATGTGCTTCCACTGACGGGCGATCCGTTCTCGTCGTTGCTCAGTTTCCTTGGTGTGCAGCACCCGCAAGGGTGTAGCGATGCCTTCCGCCGAGGTAAATCCCTCCGTGTCCCAGTATTGGACGGTTCGTCGGCCCTCGGTCCACTGGCCGTCGGCGGGGCGTTGGGAGAACAATCCTTCGGCGTCCTGAAGCAAGACGCGGCGCTCCCCCTTGAGCACCACGATCACATGCTTGTGGTGCTCTCGGCAGAAGTTGACGAAGGGGGCCTCGAAGTACAGGCCGTCGCCGACCACGGCGTCGAAGTAGCGGGGGTAGTTGGCGAAGACTCGCTCCAGCAAAAACGGCGGCGGTGGGAATCACCGGCTCCGGGCGGGAATCGGCAAGCAGGGCCGTCAGCCTGCGGAACTCGAACACTTTCTCCAGGTAGCCGTAAAATCGTGCCCTCATGGCGGTTTCTCCTTCCCTTGGCGTGCAAGGGCCTCCTTTTTCTGGGCCAGGAAGGTCTCCAGGCAGTGTTGTGAGATCGCCTCCAGCAATCCGTCCACCTCCCGGCCAGTCTGGACCCAGCGGCGGACGGTTTCTTCCAGGACACGGGGAACATAGATCATCTTCCGCTGCCCGCCCCAACGAATCGCCAGACAGAGAGCCGGGTGTTTTTGCCCCTGTTGGCAGCGGCACCCCTTCTTGCCGCAGGTGCGTTGCATTTCGACCAGGCTGCCCCGCAGCAGGGCGCGGTCGGCGACCCGTTGGACGGCCTGGGAGCGGGCATCGCGTTCCTGGGCGGAGCGATGGGTCCGCGAGGCCGGCCGCGGCATTCGTCGCGTCATGGGATCGTCCTCCTGTCTGCTATATCCAATAGAATGGGCGACGCAACGCAAGAGATCCTTGAATGCGAATTTGCCCCGCGCTGGCCCGCGAACGACAAAACCGGGCCAAGCAAGTGGTTACGCCATCAGAAACTGACTACTTGCGGAACCGCTGGAATCATGCTGGGCCCCTCGTCGGTCTCCCAGCCCACCCAGAGCGGCTTGGCAGGCGTCAGCTCGATCCTGCGAAACACTGGTTTCGTACGACGAAAGCGTCGTAACTATCCATTCTCCGTCCGCGTTCATCCGGTGCATCGGCGGTTCTTTGTTGGGCACGGCCTAGCCGAAAACTGCACTTCCCCCAATTTCTCCAATTTGCGATACTCGGGCCAACCACAGTGCCGCAATTCCAAAATAATCACCGATATGCTTTCACCGAAGCCGTTGACGATCTTCTTCTCCGTGGGGGAGCCGAGTGGCGACTTGCACGGGGCGAATTTGATTCGCGAGTTGCGCGGGCGATGTCCGGAATTGCGGGCTGTCGGCTACGGCGGGCCGCGGATGGCGGAGGCCGGCTGCGAACTGCATGCCGATCTAACGGTGTTGGCAGTGATGTGGTTTGCCCGCGCGCTGTTGAGCCTGCACAAGTTTTGGGACCTAGCGAGCCGGGCCGACCGCTATTTTCGTCACCATCGTCCGGATGCGGTGGTGTTGATCGACTATCCCGGCTTCAATTGGTGGATCGCGCGGCGTGCGAAGGCCCACGGCATTCCCGTGTTCTATTACACGCCGCCGCAGATTTGGGGCTGGGCCCGGTGGCGAGTGAAGAAGATGCGGCGTTTCGTGGATCACGTCTTATGCAGCTTGCCCTTTGAAGAAACATGGTTCCGCCAACACGGCTGCAACGCCACTTTTGTCGGGCACTCGTTCTTCGACGAGGTCCGCCGCTATCGCTATGACGAAGCGTTCGTGGCGGAGCATCGCAATCGGCCGGGTCCGTTGGTGGCGATTCTGCCGGGCTCGCGGACCCAAGAGGTCGCCAAGAACCTCCGCTGGTTCCTCAAGGCGGCGACCTTGGTGCGGCAGAAAGTGCCCGAGGTGCGGTTCGCCATTGCCAGCTTCCGCGAGCACCAGGCGGAGATTGCCCGGCAGATGGTCGCCGAGGCCGGGATTGCGGCGGAGGTGTGCGTTGGCAAGACGCCGGAACTGATGCGGGCGGCCACCTGCGCCATGTCGGTTTCCGGCTCCGTCTCGCTGGAGCTGCTCTACCATACCACGCCGACGGTGATTCTCTACTGGATCGATCGGCTGGCCTACGTGGTGCAAGGGTTCTTCCGCAAGGTGAAGTACATCACTCTGGTCAACTTGCTCTCGACCGGCGGATTGGATTGCGACGATATAACTCCTTACGACCCGGCGCAACCGGACGCCGATCGAGTGCTCTTCCCGGAGTATCTAACGTGCGAGGACAAGTCGGCGGAAATTGCCGCACATGTCATCGAGTGGCTCACCCATCCGACGAAGCGGAGGGAGCGCATCGAGGCCCTGCGGCGACTGAAGGACCAAGTCGCTCATGGCGGGGCGTCCCGTCGTGCCGCCGACTATATCGTCGCGGCCTTGGGGCACGAAGGGGACAGGCACATTTTTCGGCCTTCAGGTGAGTACGAAGCGATAGCGAAACCGGCCGAAAAATGAGCCAGTCCCCGGCCTGGTCGGTTCCGCGGCCGCATTTTCTGACGGCAGCGCCGATGTGCCACCAGCCGTCAATGGCCAAACACGGCGGCGTTGATTAGAATTAGATTCGGCCGGAATGTTGACCGCAGAGGACGCTGAGGGCGCAAAGGAAAGGGTGCAGGTGGAGGGTGGAAGGCGGGGGAGGTGAGCGCCAAGCGCTAAGCACGAAGCACTTAGAACCTAGAAGTCAGAGTTTGCGCCTCTCATCTTGCATTTTCTACTTTTCAATTTTGATCTTTCACTTTGCCCGTTCCCTTCGCGTCCTCCGCGTCGTCTGCGGTGCGATTCGTGATCCGGCCTGGACTATTGGCGGCGGCGGGGCGATCTCCCTCTGCCCAGCTTTCCTCCCGGAGACCGCCCATCTTGATCGGTGAACCCCCGCGAAGCCAGGGTGATCTGAACTTCACCCTCTTGGGCATTCCGGTCCGCATCCACCCCTTGTTTTGGCTGGTGACGGCCGCCTTAGGTTACGCTCCCAACGTGGGCGCCGCCGAGCTGCTGACGTGGATGGTGGCGGTGTTGCTGTCGATCCTGGTTCACGAACTGGGCCACGCCGGAGTCATGCGGGCCTACGGCCTTCAGCCCTGGATCACCCTTTACGGCATGGGTGGATTGACCAGCTACGATCCCAGCCGCTCGTCCGGTTCTAAGGGGACCGATACCCTCGGGCAGATTCTCATCAGCCTGGCCGGTCCGGCAGCGGGCTTCCTGCTGGCGGCGGTGCTGGCGGCCGGTCTGCTGCTGGCCGAGCGCGGCGGATATGCCGGCTACCTCTTGTTTGCCAGTCCGTTCCGGCTGCGACCTTACGTCATCGGGCTAGCCAATCTGCGTCTCGGCCAGTTTCTCAACGACCTGTTCTTCATCTGCACCCTCTGGGGCCTGGTCAATCTGCTGCCGATCTATCCGCTCGACGGCGGACACATTTCTCGCGAGATCCTTCTGAGATTTTTCGGCCGCCGGGGGATCCGGCTCTCATTGATGCTGTCAATCGTGGTCGCCGGTTTGATGGCCGTGTACGGAATCGTCAAGTGGCACGATTGGTTCCTGGCCCTGCTGTTCGGATACTTTGCCTATTCGAGCTACGCGACGCTGCAAGCTTACGCGGGCCGCGATTTCTAATGCGGCAACCGTTTACAGGGTGGGAACAAGCTTGTCATCCTGACGGGCACCATGCAAAACATGGTCGGCGAAGGGTCTGCCTTGCCCCTCCAGCAGCCCATATTCTTCGCTGCGCTCTTGCAAGAATTCCAAAGAACGGTACAACATAGGCCATGCGAGCTTAGCGGCGAGCTTCCGATGGTGGAACTTGCCGGGCATAAGTTCGACGAAAACTCTTGACGGAGGAGTGACCGTGGCCAAGAAGAAGGCAGCGAAGAAGCCCGCCAAAAAGGTCGCCAAGAAGGCGTCCAAGAAGAAGGCCGCCAAGAACTGCATGTGCCGCTGCAAGTAGCCCGCACGTGCGGCGCGCGGCGTTGACCACCGCCGCCATCTTGGATTACGACGAGAAAGAGCCGCCGGACCCGCAAGGTTCGGCGGCTCTATTTCTTCGTTGGGGCCAAGGGGACAGGCACATTTTTTCGCCTCTTAACGTGTGCTGTGGACATGGCGAATAGGGGCGGAAAAATGAGCCAGTCCCCGCCCGCGGATTTTCACCCCAGGATGGGCAGGGTCGGCAAGGTCGGATGGGCCCGCTGTCTGGCAGCCAGATCGGCTACCAGGTTTCGGCAGATGGCCTCAAGGTACGGCCTGGCTTGCGGCTGCTCGAAGGCGGCGGCCACCTTTCCTTCATCGCCGAGCAGGCGGAGCTCGGTATAGATCGGAATCTCGCCCAGGAACGGCACATCCAGCTCGGCGGCGCGACGCTTGGCGCCGCCGGATCCAAAGATATCGTGCCGGCGGTGGCAGTCGGGGCACACAAAGCAGCTCATGTTCTCGACCATGCCCAGCACGTCGACGCTCACCTTGCGAAACATGGCGATGGCCTTAACCGCGTCGAGCAGGGCCACGACTTGCGGCGTGCAGACAATCACCGCCCCGGTCAGCGGCGCCAACTGGGAAAGCGATAGGGCCACGTCGCCCGTGCCTGGCGGCAGGTCGACGATCAGGTAGTCGAGCTCGCCCCAGGCGGTGTCGCGCAAAAATTGGGTCAGGGCGGTGTGCAGCATGGGGCCGCGCCAGATCACCGCCTCGCCTTCGGGCGCGAGAAACCCCATCGACATCAGCCGTATGCCCTCGACCACCACGGGCTGGATGCGGTCCTCGTAGATCTCCGGCTGCCGGTGGCTGCCGAACAGGTGGGGGATGCTCGGTCCGTAGACGTCGGCATCCATCAGCCCGACCGTGCATCCGGCCCGACGCAGCCCGCAAGCCAGGTAGGCGGCCACCGAGCTCTTGCCCACGCCTCCCTTGCCGGCGGCGACGGCGATGACGCTCTTGGCGGCCAGGCCGATCTCGCCCAGTTTCTCGGGCTTGCGCTGGTGGACGGCCAATTCGACCGTAACTTGCAGGTTGGGGAACTGTCGGCTCAAGTGGGCGGCCAGTTCCGCCCGGGTGGCTTCCCAGAGCGGCGCCGCCCAGGTGGTCAGGCCAAGGGTGATGGTCAGGCGCTGGCCTTCCAGCCGCAAAGCGTGCACTTGCTCCAATTGGACGATACTTCGCCCGGTCTCCGGGTCCTGGAACTTGGCCAATGCCGCCCGCACGGCCACCTCGGTAATGTTGTCATCCGGCATAATAACTGAATCCCTCTTTGTGTGAATCTCTAGTGCGTGCTAAGGTCGCAACCCAAGCAGAATGCAAAATGAAAAATGCAAAGTGCAAAATGACTCCAATCTCTCATCTCACATCCCCCATCTCACATCCCTCATCCCTGGCCCCTGATCTTTGATCCCTGATCTCTGATCCCTGTTCCCCCCACGGCAGTTCCGCCCAGATTTGCTCGGTCAGGGTTTTTGGCGACGCCGGGGCCTGGGCCAAGTGGCGGCAGACTATTCGGGCCAAGGGAGCGAGCTCCCGCGGCGAGCAGACAAAGTGTACGGCCCCCGCCTCGCGAAGCAGCCACTCGTAATGAGCTAGCGAGCGATCGCTGATCACCGCCGCCCGAGCGGCTGCAAACGTCCGCGGCAACCTCGCCAAGCGATCCAGCAAGGGCCTCGGGTTGCGGGCCAGTTCGAGGATCAGGAACGAGGCCGGGCTACTGGCCAATTCGTCCCAGCAATCGGCCAGGCTGCGGGTCTCCCATACCCGCACACCGGCCTCGGTCAGCTCGCGGCGCAAGGCCACTGCCCAACGGCCGGTGCGTTCACACACGATCAACCTCGCCGGGTCGAGGCCAGTCACCTTCGCTTCTCCTCCAGCCCCAATTGGACCATGCGGCGGTACAGCCGCGGCCGGGTCATGCCCAACAGCCGGGCCGCCTTGGCCTTGTTTCCCTTCGAGCGGGCCAGCGCGCGGCCGATCAACTCGCGTTCCACGCGGGCCAGGTATTCGCCAAGCACAATGGTTTCTTCGCGCCGAGGCGGGTGGGCGGCCGCTTGGGCCGCCCAGCGCAGCTTTTCCGGCAGGTCGCCGGCGTCGATTTCGGCGGTCCGCGCCCGCTGGTGGGCCTCGGCGACCACCGATGCCAATTCGTCCAGATTGCCCGGCCAAGGGTAGGCGTCCAAGGCGTCAAGGGCCGCTCGGGTAAAGCCGCCGATTTGCCGGGCCCCTAAGGCATTCACGTCTTCCAGGAACAACTGGGCCAGCAGAGGCAGATCCTCGCGGCGTTGGGCTAAGGCGGGCAGTTCGATGACCATCGTGCTCAGCAGGGCGGCCAGGTCGTGGCGGAACTTCCCCTGTCGGGCCAATTCCAGCAGCGGTTGGGCCGCGGTGGCGATCAGCCTTAGTGGCGGCGGCCGCCGGCCGAGCAGCACCGCCAGCTCCGTTTGGACCTCGGCCGGCAATGCGTCGATCCGGCACAACAGGATGGTCCCTGAGCCCGCCGACGGACCGAGGGCGCTCAGCCTGGCAATCGCGGCCATCAAGAAGTCGCGTACGTCGGTGGCCCATACCGCACAGTCCACCGGAACCAGCCCGGCGGCGGTCCACGACTCGGCTGTCGGCCGGTTGGCGCCATAGTGGATGGCCGCGGCTAGGTGTTGGCGTCCGCTGCCAAGCGGCCCCACCAGCAGCACGTTGCTGCGGCTGGCGACCGACAACTCCAACTGCCGCCGGACCAGCCGCATGGCCGGGCTATTGCCGACAAGCCGGTCGGCCCGATAGCGGGCCGCCGCCTCCCGGCGGAATTGCCGGACCTGCTGGTGCAGGTCTGCAGGGGCGCCCTCACCAGCGGCCGAGGGTTGGGTCATCGCGTCTTCAGCCGGCGCGGTTGCCGAGCCGGCCTCCTCGACCACGGCGATCACCGTAAACACGCCCTCCGATCCGGACGCCAGGGGCACAAACTTCGCCCGCCGCTGATCCAGGCTGCCATCGCTGGCCTGGCACGAAACGCTGGCGGCCAGCGGCTGACCGGCCAAAACTTGGGGCGGTGGACAGAGTCCGGCCGCAACGGCGGAAGACCCCTGAGCCGCCTCACGGGAGTGATAGACGCACCGAGTGCCCAGCAGCCGTTCCGCCGACTCCCCAAGCCACTCCCGACAGGCGCGGTTGAGAAACACGATCCTCAGATCGTCATCGAGCACGTAGATTGGCTCGTGGACCGAATTCAGCAGCCGGCCAAGTTCGCCCAGGTGAACCCGCATGATGATCTGCGCAAGACCGGTTGCCCGGTCGCAAAAGGGAACAGGCACGGCCGCTTTGACCGCTTCTCATCGGGCAACGTTCAATGATGCGACGGAGCCAGTCCCCTCCTGAACCTGATCCGCTAGTTGGCGGCTGGCGGCAAATGGACTGCCAGCGGCCGCGTTCGACGCCCGCACCAAGGGCCGCGAGTACACGCCGATGCCAATCACCAGGATAGCACACGCCACCGCGGTCCACCACGCGCCGCGACCGCCCGAGGGGCGAAGGGTGGCCGGCGGGCTGCGAAAATACATAACGGCCACAATCCGCAGGTAATAGGCCGCTCCCACCGCCGCATTGAGCACCCCAATCACTGCCAGGGTGAGGAACCAGGGCCGCATGGCGGGATTGCCGATGCTCAGGGCGCTGCCGAACACCAGGAACTTGCCCCAAAAGCCGGCCAACAGGGGAATGCCCGCCAGACTGAACATGAAGACCGCCACCAGGGCGGCGGTGGCCGGACGGGTGTGGGCCAGACCGGCCACTTCGTCCACCGCGTCGATGCGATGATCGTCGCGGCCCAGCGATTCCAGGGCGGCGAAAGTGCCAAGCGTGGCAGCCGCGTAGCTGGCCAGGTAGAACCACATCGCCCCAATACCGTTCCAACCGCCGGCCCCCCAGGGCGCGGCCAATCCCACCGCCAGCCCCATGAGCATGTACCCGCCGTGGGCGATGGCGGAATAGGCGAACAAGCGGCGGAGATCGTCCTGCCAGAGCGCGGTGACGTTTCCGAAGGTCATGGTCACCGCCGCCAGCACCAGCACCATCCGCCAGGAGTGCGGCGCCAAGCTGGGCATCGTCAGCAGCAACAACCGCACCAGGGCCACCAATCCCGCCGCCTTGGGAATCACCGACAATAGGGCGGCGTTGGGATGCGTGGTGCCTTGATAGACGTCCGGGGCATAGAAGTGGAAGGGGACGGCGGTGACCTTGAAACACAGCCCGGCGAAGATCAGCACCATCGCCAGGCCGGCCAGCGGCGACCATCCG
>JAJYGU010000127.1 GCA_021784975.1 Planctomycetota bacterium | reverse complement strand
GTACAACCAGCGACCGATGCTCTTCACCCCCGCCGCCGGCCCCGGCCGCCTGGCGTTTGCCACCCAACAAAACAAGGAACAGGTGCTGCGGTTTCTGGATGTGATCCGCGCCGACGGCGGCACGGACCATGAGGCGGCCCTCAAGCTGGCAATCCGCCTGCAGCCGGACGTCATCTTTTTCCTCACCGATGGCGACGATCCCAAGCTCACGCCGAGACAGTTGGAAACGATTCGCGACCTGGCGGCCGGTGTCACCATCCACGCCATTCAGTTCGGTAACGGTCCGCCATCCACAGGAAGCAATTTTCTCGTCGAACTGGCGCACGAGAACGGCGGGCAGTGTGTCTATGTAGACCTCTCGAAGCGGCCCACGACCGGCGGCAAGCCGTAACCTGGCCCCATCGGATGGGCGTGAATGTACGATATGACAGCGCCGATCGTGGAATCAGCAAATGGTGAGTATTATCCGGCGGAAAATCGGGATTGGACGGCCGGCGAGATCGAGCAGGCCGTCCGGGCCGTCGATCCGACCGTCTTCTTCGTGCCTCCGCGGGTGCTGCGACGGGTCATCAAGCAGCATAACCATCTGACCGGTTTTGCCTTGCGCGTGCCGCACCGCAAAAGCTATGCAATCGACTCAGCCGCTCTGCTGGAAATTGTGGACCGCGGCGAGCTGAGTCCCAAGGACGGCTCCGATTTGCCCGGCCGAGTGATTCTTCTCTCCTCCCCCGAGCCAAGAACCATCGACGCAGTCGCGGCGGGCATTCTGTTGGCCCACTACTGGCGGCTGCTGTTTCATATTCGCGTTCACACCGCCGTCGAAGCGGCCGCCCACGGCGCCTGGGAAACCGGCTGCCGGTTGGGTGCAGTTAGTCGTAGGGCAAATGGGTGCATCGCGGAAACCACCGAGCGCTCGATCTCGGCGCCGGCCGACCGAACCTCGTCATTAGCGCGGCGGCGAATCGAGCAGATCGGGCCGGCGGGCTTCGAAGAGATTCGGCTGGTGCTCGCCCAAGAGAATTTCCTGCTCCCGCCCGCCGGCGATTGGTCGTGCTATGTCGAGTTCGCGGCCTTGTACCTGGAATTGCGCTACTTTTCACCCAGTTTCTTGCCCCGCTATTTTCCCAGTCTGGACGACGCCAAGGCCGTGGAAGCGGTCTTGGGGCAGGATGTTGAGGCGGACTGCTTGTTTCAGGCAACGCGGCCGTCGGGGGCGATCTATCTGGCCGACCGCTGCGAGATCGACCACGTGGCCGACAGCGCCTCCGAGCCGGATAGGTCGCCCGGCCCATCGTCCGTTGTCCGGGTGGAACGCCTGCCCACCAAGTGCCGCGCTTTGATGCAGCGGGCTCGGCGGCCGGCCTCGCTGGGAAACATCGTTCGGGCGGCCATCTATCGGGCCCGGGCGGAACAATGCGCCCCGACGGAAATGGCGGACCAAGTGCAAAAGGCCCTGAAGATGGATCTTTACCGATTGGTCCGCCGCCTTCAAGCGGCCCTGGAATCGGAGGCATCCGATCCGCAGCCCTGGCAGGATTTGTTTTTGGTTCTGGCCCGGCAGACGGCGGCAGGCTTTCGCACTCCGGAATCTCGATTGCTCTACGACTTGCAGAAGGTATGCGTCGATCATGAGCGTGAGATCTACACGGTCGACGTGGTTGAATGGGCGATCTCCTTGGGGCGGCGGCCGATCAAGCGTCCGCTCACCCACCAACGCGACGTGCTCATGTTGCGGCATCTCCGCAGCGCTCTCGGGCGGTTGGCGGTAGTGCGGCTGACCGAAAGCCAGCGCGAGCGGTTGGCGGCCTTGATCCGCCGAGCCACCGAGCGGGTGGAGGCCCGCTTGCGCGACCGTCTGCGGCCCTTCCTTTCGTCGGCATTCGACCAGGTCGGACTAACGCCGCGGAACACGCCGGAGGTGGTGGCCCGGAAAAAACTCATCGAAGAGTTGCTCGACTACATCGTGGACCACGGTTTCTTTACGATGGGCCTCTTGCGCGACGCCATCTCGCGCAACCAGCTCAAGCTGCCCGACCTTGCCCAGGCCGGCGATTTCTTGTACGGCGACCAATTGCTGCGGGCGGATCGCCGCCTGGCGATTGCCCTGGACGGGGTCTATCATGCCGGCGAGTTTTACCTGCGCGGGATGCAGCGGCTGAGCTCACTGGCGTTTGGAACGGCCGTGGGCCGGTTCGTGACCCGCTTCGCCGCCGTGCCGTTCGGCGGGGCCTACGTGGCCCTGGCCGGACTACACCACCTGGCCGAACTGGTCGGCGGGCTACCGGCGGCCCCCAACCACGTTCCGCTTGAGCCGGAAATCGGCGCAGGGAGCGGCCCGGCTGGCTGGCTGTCCGCCCAGGTTTCGTTCCCGGCGGTGGTGGTCGTGCTGGGACTATTCTTGATGGGGCTCATCAATTCCGTCCGTTTTCGGGCGGCGGTGGCGTTCTTGTTCCGAGTGACCTTTCAAGTCCTGCGGCACGTGCTGGTGGAGCCGGTCCGCTGGATGATCCGCTGGCAGTGGCTCCAACGGTTGCTTCACAGCCGGCTGTATCGGCTCTCGGTCCGTTTTGTGATCAAGCCGCTCCTATGGACCGCGATTCTCTCCTGGTCGCTGCCCCAGGTGCACTTCAATTGGCGGACCTCGGCTGGCAAGGCGGCCGTGATTTTCCTGATCGTGAACCTGCTCTTGAATTCGCGCCTGGGGCGAACCCTCGAGGAGGTGGTCGCCGATTGGCTGGTGCAGACCTGGCACCGCTTCGGCCTGCGGATCATCACCGGGTTGTTCTGGCTGGTAGTCGACCTATTCAAACGCATCCTGGAGGCCCTGGAATGGCTTCTGTATACGGTCGACGAGTGGTTGCGGTTCCACAGCGGGCAAAGCGCCGCCGTGCTGGGGATGAAGGGATTGCTGGGGGCGATGTGGTTTTTCGTGGCCTACGTGCTGCGTTTCAGCGTGAACGTGTTGATCGAGCCCCAATTCAACCCCATTAAACACTTCCCCGTCGTTACCGTGTCGCACAAGCTACTTTGGCCACTTTGGCCAAGTCTGGCCAGTCTCCTGGAACGGACCATGAGCAAAGCCTGGGCAAACGCGCTGGCCCCGGCAGTGCTCACTTGCATTCCCGGCGTTTTCGGGTTCCTGGTTTGGGAGCTCAAAGAGAACTGGCGTTTGTACGCCGCCAACCGCCGCCGGCAGCTTGGCCCGGCCGCGATCGGATCGCACGGGGAAACCATGGTGCGGTTGCTTAAGCCCGGTTTCCATTCGGGCACCCTGCCCAAACGCTTCGCCAAGCTGCGGCGGGCGGAACGCAAGGCCCGCAAGGGCGGGAGTTGGCGCGCCGCCCGAAAGCACTTGCAGGCCGTGCGCCACCTGGAAGCCGCCATCGGCCGTTATGTCGATCGCGACCTCAACCAGCTCTTGCGCGAAAGCCGCGCTTGGCAAGGACCGAGCGTTACTCTAGAGCCGCTTCGCGTCGGCGCTACGGCCGTCAAGCTGCGATTAGCAGCCGCGGGCACAGGCCGGGAGTTGCTGCACGTCGTGATTGCCATCCAGGCCGGATGGCTGGTCGCCGACGTTCTCCAAGCCGGCTGGGCCGGCTGTCTTCCGCCGCCGGAGCGCGATCTGCTGACCACCGCGCTGGCGGGTCTCTACAAATCGGCGGGCGTCGAACTGGTTCGGCAGCAACTCCTCGCTGCGATTCCTCCCCAGGTGCCGGCGTTTGCAGTCACCCACCGCGGACTGGCGATTTGGGCGGACGACGAGTTGGCGCCCCGAGCGTGCTATGATTTGCGCAACGGCGAACAGGTGATCCCCCAGGCCCCGGGTGGATTTCCAGACCCTCGGCTGCCCGCGCTCGCACGCCGTTCGTTGGTCTTCGCCGAGCAGGAAATGACCTGGGACCAGTGGGTGGAGATCTGGCGCCAGGATTCGACCGGGCAAGCCCGGCAGCCGAGTATTCCGATCCCGGTTCAGCTTCTGCCGGAACCCGGCCGCACCAGCGGGGTTCCATAGGATTGAGGCGTGTCGCTGGGGCGTTGTTACAACTCGTTGGACTTACCGAAAGGAGTGCGTCATGAGAAAGTTGTGTTGTGTTTTCGTTGCGACCGCGTTAGCCACAGTGCTGGCGGTCAGTGTTGCGCAGGCGCAGAATCAGGCCCAAAAGGGGGGGCGGCCCAAGGGACCGCGGCCCGCAGGCCCGATGATGACCTTTATGCTCCTGCGGAACGAAAACGTGCGGGAAGATCTGAAACTGACTGACAAGCAGACCGAAGATCTGACCGCTCTCGCCGGGGAACTCAGGGGCATGAGGGATCTCAGCCGGGAAGAGCGGCAGGCCAAGATGCAGGACATCCAGAAGCAGGTCGACAAGATTCTCAAGCCGGAACAGTGCGCTCGGCTCAAACAGATTCAACTCCAGCGCGAAGGAGGCTTGGCACTAGCGAACCCCGAAATCGCTAAGGCACTAAACATTACCGCCGAGCAGAAACAGAAACTCGCGGCAATTCACAAGAGCGTCACCGGAAAAATGCGCGGTTTGGCTTCGCTCGACCGGTCGGAACGGCGGGAAAAGATGGCTGAGATCCGCAAGGACGCTGGAAAACAGGCCCTGGAAGTGCTGACTACCGAGCAACGGGCGAAGTTCGACAAGATGCAGGGCAAGAAGTTGGAAATGGACTGAACTGCCCGCCCAAGAAACCCTCTTCTCCGGGTAGGTGAAATCCAACCTGCCGGAGTCGATCCTGACCTATGGTCCGGGGCGACGGAACAAGCCGTCGCCCCTTTTTTTGCCATTTGTGATGATCCCACCTACGGGTGGGCGCATTTCGCCGAGCGATGGGTCGGTTTTGGCTCCTGTCGCTTCCCACTACAAGATTTCCGCCGGCTCGGTAACATTTCTTTGGAAACCGAACGGTAAGCAGACAAGCCACACGGGCGGCACTCTGCGTGCCGGCGGCCGACCCAATTCTCTCAATTGACAGAGGAGCCTGACATGGAGCGAAAGTATCTGGGACTGAAAGCCAGGACGTGGACAGCCGCGGGAGCCGCCGTGTTTGCGGTCGCGGCGTTGTGGAGCGTGGCCGGAGTGCGCGATCACGTGCTGGCGCAAGCGCCTTCGTCCAAGCCGGCCCCGGTGGTGAGCCCGAGCGAGGCCACGAGTTCGGCCAGGGTGTTGTCGCAGGCCTTTCGCGCGGCCGCCCAAAAGGTATTGCCCTCGGTGGTGATGATCCGACATCAGCTCCCCATGGAAGAACCGAAGGGGCAGGGCGACAACTCGAATGATGACATGAACCAGAATCCGTTCGGCAACATGATGCCCATGCTGCCGCCGGAGTTCCGCAAGTTCTTCCGGGAGATGCCGAATATGCCGCGACATGGTATGCCGTTCGCCGAGACCAGCCTGGGCTCGGGGGTGATCATCGACCCGTCGGGCATCATCCTGACTAACAACCACGTAGTGGCCGGCGGCGGGAAGATTCTGGTCCGCTTGCACGATGGCCGCGAGTTCACCGCCAGCCAGGTAAAGACCGACCCCAAGACCGATCTGGCCATTATCCGCATTAAGGGCGCCAACCACCTGGTGGCCGCCAAGTTCGGCAATAGCGATCAGATTCAGGTGGGTGATTGGGTGCTGGCGCTGGGCGATCCGTTTGGATTGGAAGGGACCGTCACCGCTGGCATTATCAGCGCCAAGGGACGCGGTTTGGGCTTGGCCCCGCGGGAGAACTTCATTCAAACCGACGCCGCCATTAACCCCGGCAACAGCGGCGGACCGTTGGTAGACCTCGACGGAAACGTGATCGGAATCAACACCGCCATCTCTTCCCAAAGCGGCGGCTACCAGGGGGTTGGCTTTGCGATTTCGTCGAATCTGGCGAAGTGGGTGGCTCAGAAACTCATTGAGCACGGCACGGTACGGCGGGCCTACTTAGGGGTGGGCATCCAAAAGCTGAACGAGGATCTGGCGAAACAGTTTGGCACTAAGGCCGATCAGGGAGTGGTGGTGGCCAGCGTCGGAGGCAAGACCCCCGCCGCCGCCGCCGGTTTGAAGGCCGGCGATGTCATCCTGGACTTTGCCGGCAAGAAGGTCACCGATCCCCGCGATCTGCAAGAGGTCGTCGAGCGAAGCCCAATCGGTTCTACCCAACCGTTGGTGATACTCCGCGATGGCAAGCAAACCACCCTGAACGTAACCCTTCGAGAGCAGCCGGCGAATTATGGGTTGGCAGAGAACGAGTCGGAGACGCCCGGCGAAGGCGGCGCCGCGCACTTCAGCAAGTTAGGGGTCGCCGTGGCTCCGCTGACCGCCGATGTGGCCCGGAAGCTGGGCGTCGAGGCCAACCAGGGCGTGGTCATTACCGACGTCCGCAACGGCAGTGCAGCCCAAATGGCCGGGCTGGAAAGCGGCATGGTGATCGCCAGCGTCAACCAGAGGCCGATCAAATCGGTGGCCGACTTCAATAAGGCCACGGAAAAGGCATCGCTGGCCAAAGGGATCCTCCTGCTGGTACGAACTGCCCACGGCACACATTTTGTGGTCGTGCAGAGATCGTGACCGGAGCAATAGCTCCCCAGGGGGCCGGCGATGCACTTTGTCAGGGAATATCGAAGGGGGCAAGGGCTTGGCCCTTGCCCACCTTTTTTGCCATACGACATTTCCCCTGGCGGCGAGCGAACCAATGCGCGGACGGTGGGCTCGTAAGTATAGCTTGATGGCGGGAGGGAAGAATCCGTAAAATCGCTAAGGGATGAACCAATCGCCGACCGCTTGCGTAGCCAAAGAGGAGCAGCGTGGGCTCGCATCCGCTCTTCTCCCCCGGAACGAGGAGGCGCCTATGGACGGACACGAATCGGATGCCGTCCAGATCTATCTGACGCAGATGTCGAGCACTTCACTGCTTACCCGGCAGGAAGAGTTGGAGGCAGCAAACCGGATCGAACGAAGCCGGCGCCGCCTCCGCCAAGCGCTCTTGTCGTCGGAGTATATTCTCCAGGCCGCCGTGGGGGTGCTGGAAAAGGTGCTCTGTGGCCGGATGCGGCTGGAAACCACTTGTGAATCCTGGTGCCTGTCCCAGGAGCCGCGGAAACGCCGGCTGGTAGCCGCCCTAGGGACCAACCTGACCACCCTGCGTCATCTCATTGACCGCAATCGCGAAGATTTCCTGCTGGCCGTAGCGCCAGACGGTTCGGAGTTGCAGCGTCGCCAGGCCCGCCGTCGCTTGCTCTTGCGCTGCGCGAAGGCCGTGCGTTTGATCGAGGAATCGCCGGTCCGCCGGCCCTTTCTCCAGGTGGTGCTGGAAAAGCTGCGGGATCTCTCGCGGCGGATGGATCTGGCCATCGCCAAGTTGGCGGCTTTGCGAGAACAACCCGACCCCAGGCGGCGAGCCGAAGTGGTCAAGGAATTGCGGCGGCTCATGCGGATCACCCGCGACACGCCCGCCCGGTTGCGACGCCGATTGCATCGCATCGCGGTCCATCAGCAGGCGCACGACGCCGCCCGCCGGGAACTGTCGACTGCCAATCTTCGCCTGGTGGTGTCGATCGCCAAGCGCTATCGCAACCGGGGCATGGGATTCCTGGACCTGATTCAGGAGGGCAACACCGGATTGATGAAGGCGGTCGACAAGTTCGAGGTCGCTCGCGGATTCAAGTTCTCGACCTACGCCACCTGGTGGATCCGCCAGGCGATCAGCCGGGCCATCGCCGATCACAGCCGCACCATCCGAGTGCCGGTCCACATGCTGAGCACGGTGGATAAGGTGCTGGAGGCCAGCCACCGCATCTCGCAACAGTGCCGGCGGCGGGCAACCCTGGAGGAGACCGCCCAGGCGGCCGGCCTGTCGATTCGCGACACGCATCGGGCCCTCAAGATCAACCGCCGCCTGCTGTCGCTCGACGAGCCGTTGGGCGAAGAAGGCGATTACCTGGGCGAACTGGTCCCCGACGCCCGGCATGAGGATCCGCTCCGCGGCATCCACCGGGATTCGCTCAAGGCCAGCATCGACCGCGCCCTGGAGTCGCTGAATTACCGGGAGCGGGAGATCATCCGCCTGAGGTTTGGGCTGACTGACGGCTATCCCTACACGCTATCCGAGGTCGGCAAGATCTTCTCGGTCACCCGCGAACGCATCCGGCAGATCGAGATGGATGCGATTCGCAAGCTCCAACACCCTTCGTGCGCTCAACGACTCGCCGATTTCCTGGATCGACCTGCCCTCGAATCGTTCGCTCCCACCCAGGCCGCCAATTAACGTGATGTCTTGTGGCACGAACCGGCCGCTCAAGGGCTGGCGGAATGGTGGTGGCTGAGGGCCAACGGGACCGCAATTGCTGTGGCCACAATGGCCCCGATCACCAGTGGATTGGCCAAGAACATTTTCAAGCCGCCGCCTTGGCCGCCATCGTCGGTGTAGGTAAGGGGCACGTTCGGCTGGGTGGCGGTGACCGGTTGCATGTAGACTACCGCCGTGGCCTGGGCCGAGGGCGGGGCGGTGCCGGCGGACCAGAAACGATAGATTCCCTGATTTTCCCCGGCAATGATT